>NZ_JBFAIA010000012.1:0-106915 GCF_040654455.1 Nonomuraea sp. NPDC050691 | reverse complement strand
TGCGTGGCGAACGGCTGGCCGCTCGACACCTACCTGGAGGTCACGCACCCGCTCCAGCGGGCGATCCGGGCCACGGCGGAGGACCTCACCGGGGACGCTGCCGCGCGGGGTGCTGGCCCGGCCCGGCTCGCCGGTCACGCTGCTCGCGCCCGCCCACCTGGCCGCCGAGGTGGCGCGCACGGTCCAGGCCGCGTACGGCACGGCGGCCGGCATCGGGGCGGTCCGGCGCGACCCGGGGGAGGCCTGGCAGAGCTGGCGGGAGGCGCGGCAGGCGCTGCGGATCGCCGAGCACTTCCCGCGCTTCGCGCCCGTCGCCCGCTGGGAGGACCTCGGGGCGCACCGGCTGCTGGCCCGGCTCGGTCAGGCCGACCTGGCCGAGCTGGCGGCCGAGACCGCCGCGCTGGACGTGGAGCTGGCCCACACCGTCGAGACGTACCTCGACCTCGGCGGCCACGCCCAGAAGACGGCGGCCGAGCTGGGCATCCATCGCCAGACGCTGTACTACCGGCTGGGCAAGGCGGAGCGGCTGCTGGGCCGCGACCTGGGCGAGGGCGACGACCGCCTGGCCGTCCACCTCGGTCTCAAGGCCGCCCGCCTGATCTGACCCGCCCGATCTGAACTGATGGGTCAGGAAAGGTGGCTCAGCGCGGAGGCGTCGCCGGGGCCGCCCCGCTCGGCCAGGCGCCCGGCCACCCGTCCCTGGTGCGCGGCGTCCTTGTGTCCGTCGTACTTGAACTTGCCGCGGACCTCCTCGACCGCCAGCCGCAGGCCCTGGATGCCCGACAGGAGCCGCGGCATCGCGGCCGGGTCGCCCGCATCCGGGTCGAGGTCGCCGAGCTGGGCGCGGAGGATCTCCAGCTTGCCCTCGGCGTCCTTGACGATCTCGGCGTGGCAGGCGAGCTGGACGGCCGAGTAGTAGGTGGTGGGCACGCCGAGCGCCGGGTCGGTGCCCGGCTCGGCCCGCCACGAGCCCGGGATGTAGGACCAGGGGCCGGCGACGGACAGCAGGACCTTCGGGTTCTCCTCGATCGCCGCCCAGACGGGGTTGGGGCGGGCCAGGTGGAGGAGAACCGTCCGGTCGTCGTGCAGGAGGAACTGCGTCGGGACCACGACGGGAAGATCGCGGTCGCGGCCGGAGGCGATGAGCTGCCCGAACGCGTGGTCCCTGACGAACGCGAGGGACTGCTCCAGGCCGGCGGAGTCCCACGGATGAATCAACATGCAGGGGATCATATATTCATACGGCCGGACACCGGGGCTCCGGGGTCCGGCCGAGGGAATGGGGCCGAGGGGATGGGGCGCGGGGGCGCGCCCGTGGACGGGGCGGGTCAGGCGCAGGCGGCCTCGTACACGCGGACGAGCTCCTGGCTGACGCGCTCCCAGGAGTAGCGGGAGCGGGCGCGGTCGGCGCCGGCGTAGCCGAGCGCGGTCCGCAGCGTGCCGTCGGAGAGCAGCTCGCGGGCCAGACGCGCGGTCTGGGCCGGGCGGTCCGGCGGCACCAGCAGGCCGGTGACGCCGTCGATGACGGAGTCGAGGTGGGCGCCCACGGAGGAGGCGATCACGGGCACGCCGCACGCCATGGCCTCCAGGGCGACGATGCCGGTGGCGGCCTCGCGCGGGACGGTCACGACGGCGTCGGCGCCGCGCATGAGCTTGGGTACGGTGGTGCGCTTGACCTGGCCGAGGAGGGTCACGCGGTCGGCCACGCCGAGCTGCTCGGCCAGGGCCCGCAGCCGGCGCGCCTCGCGGTCGTCGCCGAGCCCGTCGGGGTCGGGCCCGCCGGCGATGACCAGCTCGACGTCCGTCAGGCCCTGCAGGGCGCGGACGATGGTGTGGGCGCCGCGGTCGGGGGAGAGGGCGCCGACGTGCAGCAGCCGCTTGCGCGAGCCGCGCGTGGCGGCGGGGCCCTGCCGGTGGAAGCGCTCGGTGTCGACGCCGTAGGGGACGATCGCGATGTTGTTGCGGGGCACGCCGAGCCGGATCAGCGCCGACTCCTCGTCGTTGGAGCCCGCGATGACCGCGTTGGCGCGGCGGCCGAGCGCCCGCTCCAGCTTGATGTGGGCGGCGTCGACCGTGTGGAAGGTCTGGGTCACCGGCACGTCGAGTCCCTTGGCGCCGGCGACGGCCGCGAGCCCGCCGGTCCAGGAGTGGGCATGGATGACGTCCGGCCGCTCCTGGCTCCACCGCTTGGTCAGGTGACGGCCGATCTCGTTGAGATAGGGCACCACGTCGTCCGGCCTCAGGTCGCGCGCCGGCCCCACGTCGATGTGCTCCACCGTGACCCCCGGAGCCACCCGCGTCCTGGGCTTGCCTTCGGCGCTGTCTCGGCGGGAGTAGATCGTGACGTGGTGCTCACGCCCCAGCTCACGGGCCACGGCGTGGATGTGGTGGCGCTTGCTGCCGTTGACGGATGCGACGATCGCGATATTCATGGCACACCTCAAGGTGGAAAGCATGTGGAAACAGCCTTCAAGGTGTGCCTGCGTCTTAGGCACGGATATCTGTGCTGAAGACTTTACCCGGAACAGCCCCAGACGCAAACCCCGACAGAACCGACTTCTCGCACAAAAAACGCGAACGGCTGGGTGGAGCTCCAAGAATTTCCGGGCGGACCTTGGGGATCTCGTGAGGTTAGGACGGATCTGGTCAGGTAAGGCGTGGGTCCCGTCGGGCTCTGGTCCGGTGAGGGTCGGGTCAGGTCGGGCTGGGGTCCGGTCAGGCGCCCCGCAGGGCCAGGACGACGATCTCGTCCCACACCTGGCCGCCCGAGAACGCGCTGCGGTCCGCCTCCACGGCCTTGACCACCGTGGCCGGCGACTGCCCCGCGCACCGCCCCAGCACGTCCGCCAGCCGCTCCTCGCCGTACGGCTCGCCGGCCTCGTTGCGGGAGGAGATCAGCCCCTCGGAGTAGAGCACCAGGGTCTGGCCCATGCCGACCGTGATCTCCTCGACCCCGGTCTCGGCCACCGGCGCGATGCCCAGCGGCACGCCGCCGCCCGTGGCGAAGCGCACGCCGCCGTCCGGCTGGAGCAGCGCCGCCGGGTGGTGCCCGGCCGACGACAGCCGGATCGTGCGCCCGCGCACGAACCCCGCCACCGCCATCACGAACATGCCGGTGCCCTGCTTGACCAGCGCCTCGTTCACCTTGCGCATGGCCGCGTCCGGGTCGGACTCCCAGGTGCCCAGCACCCGCAGCCCGCCCCTGACCATGGCGCTGACCGAGGCGGCCTCCTCGCCCTTGCCCACGGCGCCGCCCAGGGCGAACGCCCAGCCGCTCTCCACGGGGAACACGTCGTAGAACTCGGCGCCCACCGAGGCGCCCGGGTGGTAGATGGCGCTCGCCTCGTACCCCGGCACGTCGGGCAGGTTGCGCGGCGCGACGCTGGCCGACAGCGCGTCCGCCGCCCGGGACCGCCGCTGGAAGCTGCGCTGCGCCCGTACGGCGAGGCCGAGGTGCAGCCCCACCTCCTGCATGACCCCGAGGTCGGCCAGCGTGAACGGCGGCCGGTCGTGCCCGCGCACCAGCGTCAGTGCCCCGTCGCGGGCGCCGATCGGCACACTCAGCAGCGAACCCGCGCCCATCGCGGTCAACAGCGGACCCTCCGCGGAGAAGCCGAGCAGCGTCTCGTCGTCCAGCATCTCGTGGACCACGCCCGAGCCGCGCTCCAGCACCTGTGCCACCACCTGGCTCGCGGCCGGCTCCGCCCCCTCCACCAGCCGCACCAGCCCGCCGAGCGGGTGGTCCTTGGGCGCCACCACGACCGAGCGGCGCGGCATCCCGTCGCGCACGACGTCGGCGATCACCCAGTCGGCCCACTCGGCGGCGAGCAGCCGCGTGGCGCGGGGGAGCGCGACCGGCTGCCGCAGCGCCTCCTCGTCCAGCAGCAGCGCGGCCATGCGGGCCAGCAGGTCCTGCCGCCTGCTCGCGGCCAGCAGCAGCTCGCCGTCGGACTCCTCCGGCCGCTCCGCCGCCGGGCCCGGGAGCTGCACCTCGGTGGGCAGCGCCACGGCCGCCACCATCTGCTGCGGCTCTCCCGGCATCGTCAGCCGGGTCAGCGCCAGCTGCACCGTGTGCGTGCGGCCCTGGTGCGCCAGCCGCGTCTCGAACGCCGCCGGCTGTCCCGTCTGGAGCACCGACGTCAGGTGGGAGCGGAACGCGGCCCGCCGCGAGACGTCCACCAGCAGCGGGAAAGAGCGGCCCACCAGGTAGCCGTCGGGGCTGCCCAGCACCCGCGAGGTCTCGCCGTTGACCCGCCGCACGACGCCGCCGCCGTCCAGCACGATCACCGGCACGGGGAACGCCCGGAACACCTGGCGCAGCAGCTTCAGCTCGCGCTGCGGCCCGTCCTTCTTGCCCTGGCGCCGGTCGGAGGCCTTGCGCAGCTCCGCGCGCGCCTCGGCCAGCAGCTCGGAGGCGGTGTCCAGCTCGGCCAGCGCGGCTTCGAGGATCGGAGCGAGCTCGGACGGGTAGGCCGTCCTCGCCTCACGCAGAGAGGTGACGCGCGCGGAGAGCGCGTCCAGAGCGTGTTCGAGGTCCGGCACAGTCATGCTCTGACGCTACGCCACATCGGATAATGCTAGCTATAAGGGGTAGGGAGGCGAACCTATGGAATCGACCGTGACGATGATCACTCCCGGCCTCGCCCGTGACCTTGCGGTGCTCGGCCGCCTCGGGGAGGCCACTTCCACCGAGAGCGTGCTGCGCGGCCTCACCGCGGCCCTGGCCGACGGGGTGCCCGGCTGCTCGGGCAGCTCCGCCGAACACTGGCGCGACCAGCGCGTCCTCGTCTCCGGTTCGCACAGCGAGCTGATCACGCTGGTCGACGAGGAACGCCGCCTGGGGGAGGGGCCGTCCGTCGACGCCCGCCGCACCGCCGGGCGCGTGGTGGTCGGCGACGTGCTCACCGAGGGCCGCTGGCCCCGCTACGCCGCCCTGGCCAACCGCTGGGCGGTGCGCTCCGTCCTCGTCCTGCCCATCAAGGTCGCGCCCGCGATGCTGCTCGTGGGCCTCTACTCCGTGCGGCCCGGCGCGTTCTCCCCGGTCGGCGCGCACGCGCTGGCCGACATGCTGACCCAGCAGGTCGGCGTCGCCATGAGCAACATGCAGGACTTCGAGGAGGTCCGCACCGACGCGGCCCAGCTCCAGGAGGCGCTCAACGGCCGGGCCGTCATCGACCAGGCCAAGGGCATCATCATGCAGACCAGCGGCTGCACCTCCGAGGCCGCCTTCGAGGAGCTGCGCCGGATCTCCCAGCACCACCAGGTCAAGGTGGCCGACCTCGCCCGGCTCCTCGTGGAGGAGCACCAGCGCAAGTCGCGCCGCTGACTCGCCGTCCTGGCTCAGCCGATCGCGGCCAGCGCGTCGTCGAGGGTGTCGTACAGGGGGAGCCGCTGCGCCAGCCCTGTGATCCACATCACCTTGGACTTCGAGTACTCGACCCCGACCAGCGCGAAGCGCGAGCTCTTGGCCAGGCTGGTCTGCCACTGGTGCACGATCAGCCCCAGCGCGCGCGAGTCCATGAACGTCACTCCCGCGAGGTCCAGGATCAGGTCCGGCCCCGACAAGGACAGGTAGTCGGCGAACTGCTCGCGCGTCGTCGCGTCGAGCACCCCGTCGACCTTGACCACAGTGATCTCGTCAACGGTCGACGAGGTCAGGCTCAGGGCGGCCACAGAGCCCTCACCGTTCTCCGGCATTGTCACGAAGCAACCCTACTGTCACCGCGGCAGGGAGGAATACGTCCCGCGGGATGGGGCATACTGGAGCCGAAGTCCAGCAGAGGGCTTTCGTCTCGAAGTAAGACGCGAGGCGTGCCTCTGCATGGGCTTTTTTCCTGTGGAGGCCGCCCCTGCGACCCATATGAGGAGCAGCGATGGCTGTGCAGGAAATCGTTCTTGAGGAGATGACCGCCGAAGAGCTCCTGGCCGAGATGGTCAGGATCGACACCCCCGACAGTCTGAGGGAACGGCTGCGCGAGCGCATCGTCGAGATGCACCGCCCGCTCGCCATGGAGATCGCCCGGCGCTACCGCTACCGCGGTGAGCCGCTGGAGGACCTGCTCCAGGCGGCGTACGTGGGCCTGATGAAGGCCATCAACGGCTTCGACCCGACGCTCGGCCACGCCTTCCGCGGCTACGCCGTCGTCACGATGACCGGCGAGGTCAAGCGGCACTTCCGCGACCGCACCTGGGCCATCCGCGTCCCGCGCCTCTACCAGGAGCGCCGCTCGGAGCTGAACCGGCTGGTCGCCGACCTCAGCCAGACGCTCGGCCGGTCCCCGACGGTCGCGGAGCTGGCCGCCAAGATGAACATCAGCGAGGAGGACGTCCTGCTCACGCTCGACGCCTCCGCCGCGTACAGCACCCTGTCGCTGGACGCGCCGCTCGGCACCGACGACGACGCCGCCTCGCTCGGCGACGTCATCCCGGAGGACGACGACACGCTCAGCACCATGGTCGACCGCGAGGCGGTCAAGCCGCTCATCGACGCCCTGCCCTCCCGTGAGAAGCACATCCTGCTCCTGCGCTTCTTCGGCAACATGACGCAGGCGGAGATCGCGGCGGAGTTCGGCATCTCGCAGATGCACGTGTCCCGGATCCTGCGCAAGGTCCTCGACCAGCTGCGCGCCGAGCTTGTTGGCTGAAAGGGTGGTCAGCCGGGTGCGCGAGGACGGGCATCCTCCTGATGCGGGTCTCACCGGCCCGCCGCCCGGCACGCCCGCGAAAAAGATCGTTTTCCGGCTGCCGGACCTGCCGCAGGTCCGGCAGTTCGCCGAGACCGAGGCCCGCCGGGCCGGCATGCCCGACGAGGCCGTCGGCGACTTCGTCATCGCGGTGAACGAGGTCGCCACCAACGCCGTCACCCACGGCCATGACGAGGCCCGGGTGCGCCTGTGGGTGGACGACGGCGACGTCGTGGTCGAGGTGCACGACGACGGAACATGGAAACCCGGTCCCATGCCCGGCTCCGTAGGCGGCATGGGGCTGTGGGTCGCCCGCATGCTCTCCGCCGACCTGCACCTGCGGGTGGGCGACGAGGGGAGCACGATCGTGATGCGCTTCTCCGGCAAGACCTTGTGACCCTTGTGACCTGGGAAAGGCCCCCGAACCGGGGGCCTTTCACGTGCCGCGCTCCTGCCGCCTACCTTCGGGTGCGGCCGCGCCATCCGCCGTAGCTGCGGATGCTCGCCGTCCCCACACCCGCCTGGTGCAGGGCGAGGAACATCAGCCCCAGGAGCATGAACGTCGTGCCGGAGATGCCGCCCGGGATCCGGACGTTGACTAAGTCGAGCAGGAACCCCAGCCCGAACACGATCGCCGCGACAATCGCGAGCATGTGCCTCTCACCTCGTCCCTGTGGTGGTGCCCGGTGTCGCGCTCCCACTGCCCGAGAGGGCCAGGAGGCGCTCCAGCACCGTCCGGTATTCGCGCAGCGCCAGGCGGAGCTGCTCGGTGTCGTTGTCGTCGGAGCCGCTCCAGCGCTGCCGCAGCTCGCCGGTACGGGACGTCAGGGCGCTCGTGAGCGCCTCGACGACCTCGCCGACCAGCCCGTCGGCCCGCTGCACGGCGTCCCCCGGGTCGTCCACGAAGCCGGCTTGGAGCTCCCGCCAGCGCGCCTGCACCTCGGCCGGGTCCTGGTCGAACAGCACGATGTCGGCCGGGGCGGCGTGCGAGGGCTTCGCGCCGCCGTCCACGCCGGTGCCGTCACCTTCGTCGAGGGACGTGTCCTGGGCCACGTGGGCGGGACCGGTCACGTCCTCGTCCACGGCAGGGCCGGGGCCGGTGGAGACACCGGTGGCGTAGGGTTCGCGCCGCGCGTTCTCGTCGTTCGGCCCGGTCAGGTCGTCCGAGCCGTGGACGTCGTTCGAGCTGTGCACGTCGTTCGAGCTGTGCACGTCATTCGTGCGGTCGTCGCTCGTGTGGTCGTTGCCCGTGCGGTCGTCGCCGTCGCGCAGATCGTCACGCGCGACGTCGTCGGGGTCGCGCGTGACGTCGTCAGTCAGATCGTTGCGCGTGACGTCGCCGGGACCGTCGTGGCCCGAGCGGACATCGTCGCCCGCAACCCCGTGCCCTCGCCCGGAGACGTCGTCGAAACCGTCGTCCCCCGTACGGCGGACGTCATTGCCGCCGGCCACCAAGACGTCGTCACCCTTCGCACCCCGCGCCGGGTCGTGAGCCCTGCCGGCAACCCCGTCACGGTCACGGTCGTCATCGACGATCATGCGGAGGTCGTCGTCCTCCGGCCGCGCCGCCCGTACGTCGTCGTCACCACGCACGTCGTCGACCGCGCTGTGACGGTGGTCGTTCCACTGGTCCTGTCGTTCGTCGCCGGGGTGGTCGCCGCGCTGCGACGGCACCCGCATCTCCTCACCCACGTCCCTCACCGTCCTCGCGTCGTCTCTTCCAGCAGTTCCTCGAAGAGCGCGCGGTAGTGGACCATCGCCTGCCGGAGCTCCTCGGTGGAGGCCTCCTTGCGGGCCGCGCGCCCGCTGATCTCATGCGCCGTGCGGTAGTGGTCGAGCGTCGAGGCGTGGGCCACGGACAGGTCGGACAGCCGCTGCTCGAAGTCGTCCGTCGGGTAGCCACGGTCGGACATGACCGACGTCACGAGCTGGTCCGCCTCGGTCACCGCGAAGCCAGGCGCGTCCACGAAGCGCTCCTGCACCTCGGTCCACCGCTTGGCGTAGCTGTTGCGCGTCTCCTCGGAAAGGGGCCGGATGTCGAGCTCGGCGTGCCGCTGCTCACGCGCCAGCAGTTCCTGCTCGGCCTCCTTCTTGTTGTCGTGCTCGGCCATAGCGCGTTCGTACTCGGGGCCGAAACGGGCGCGGAGGCGGCTGCGGCGCTGTTGCTGAAGCACCACGTAGCCGACTGCGGCGAGCGCCACCACCGCGACCACGACGACGGCCACCCAGGTCAAGGTGGACATGTTCTTCGCCTCCGGTCTCTGTGTTGAGACCAGCGCCTGCCCCCGAACGAGCGCTCGAAACGCTCAGGGACGGCGCACAGGCCCCTGTCAGCCACGACACGGCCATACCCGGCCTCGGGCCCCGACCGCCGGAGCAGACGCCGAGCGACGCCCTCAGCCGCCGAGGCGGGGTGGCGCCATAGGTCGAGCCGGCGGCTCAGGGTGTGCGGCTCCCCGGTGGAGCCGACGCATCATCAGCGAGAAGGGGCGCGCCGAGACCAGGGCGACGGAAGCGGAGGCGGACCACTCATGTGCCCAGCTCGCTCAGGAGATGCCGAGAGCTTCCCTCGCCTGTGCCAGAACCATGGCCACATGGGACTGCCCGCCGGGCTCGGCGGGAAGCTCCCGGAACCCCTCCTCGGGGTCGTACGACACATCGAGCCCCGCGTCGACGAGCCGCTGCGCCCAACGCAGGGCGGTGTTCAACCGCTCGGACGCCGGCGGCCTCCCCTGGGCGGCGGCGGACAGGTTGCGCAGGTTCGTGGCGGGCCCCGACTGGATGTGCGCCCGCGCCACCTTCCACGGCAGGGCGCGACTGTGATCGAGGGTCGGCTTCACCAGCCCGGCGGCGCGCTTGGCCTGCAACACCCCGGACTCGCTCACGCCGAAGTGCGCGGCCAGCTCCCGCACGCTCCACCCCTCCGCCACGAGCCTCGCCAGCTCCCCGCGGTCGATCGCCGCCCTACGCCCCAAGATCCACTCCGCTCCCGCCCGCATGTGCGCAGGCGCCTCCGATGTGCGCTAAGGTTATGACGTCTCGCCCCGCAGGGACGGACACACACCGGGACGTAGCGCAGCTTGGTAGCGCACTTGACTGGGGGTCAAGGGGTCGCAGGTTCAAATCCTGTCGTCCCGACGGTGACACAAGGCCGGTCGGCCTGGGTGAAAGCCCAGGTAGGCCGGTCTTTCTCGTTGTGGCGGGTGTGATCACGGGCTCTCTCGCGATCTTGAGCTGGGGACCATTTGGGGACCAGCCGGCGGACAGGTGGCTGCTCAGCGCGGCTCCGGCCGCGGCTATCGACCGCGCGTCCGGGTGCAGGTAGCGCTGGGTGGTGCTCAGCGATCCGTGGCCGGCGATCTTGCGGAGCACGTGAACCGGGACGCCCGCGTCGGCCATCCAGGTGAGTCCGGTGTGACGCAGGTCGTGCCGCCGCAGGTGCTCAAACCCGAGGCTGGTGACCACCTCGTCCCAGTGCGTGGCATCCCGCAGCACGGCGGTGGTGATGCGTCCGCCGCGAGGGCCGGTGAACAGCCTGGCGGACGGATCGTGGTCCACGTCGGCCATGCGCCGAGAGACGAGGTCGCGGACCTCCTCGATGAGCGGCACGGTCCGGGCGCGCTTGCCCTTGGTGCCTTTGTCGATGAGCCCACCGGGACCTGGCGTGGTCTGGCGCCGCACGGTCCAGGTCCACGTCCGGGTGTCGATGTCGCCGACCCGCACGCCCGAGGTCTCACCGATCCGGGCCGCGGTGGCGGCGGTGAAGATCACGACATCTCCCCAACCCGCGTACTCGCCCGCTGAGCGGCTCACGAGCGCGGCCGCCAGGCGGAGGAGCGCCGCCCAGTCCGGCAGGGCGAGAGCGCGCGGATCGTCCAGCTCGTCCTCGGCGAGGCGGTATTCGCGCTGCCATCCCGTCACACGTGCCGGATTGCGTTCGATGATGCCGTCCCGGACGGCCTGCTCCATGATCCGCACCAGCATGGCCAAGCTGTTCTTGACGGTGGACCTCCTGCAGCCGTCCGCGATCCAGCCGCAGACCACCCTGTCGACGGCTCCGTACGTGATCATGCGTACGGGCAGATGACCCAGAGCCGGGACGATGCGCTTGTGCCAGCCGGCCAGGTAAGGGTCGAGCGTCTTGGCCTCGAGTCCGCGCACCGCCAGCTTCATGATGCTCTCGCCGTATTCGGCCAAGGTGGCGGTGGCGAGCCTGGGGTCAACGCCACCTTGGGCCAGTCGCTCCATGCCGGCGATCCACGCTTCCGCGTCGTCGGCCGTCTCGAACGCCTCGGACCTCGACTTGCGTTGCTTCGTCGCCGGCTCGACCCATCGGACACGGGCTCGATACGGCGATGAGTGATCCGGCCGATGTTCGATGTCAGCTGAGAGGGAGACTCCTTGCGGGGGGAGTTCTTTGGATTTGGTCACGCATCATCTCCTTCGGGGGCGATGCGGTGGTGCGCGAGCCACCGCTGGAGGTCGTGGATGCTGTAGAGCGTCAAGCGCGACGACAGCCGGACGAAGGGCGGTCCCTGTGGCGGTCGCGCGGTACGCCAGCGGCGCAAGGTGGACGGGTCGACCTTGAGCAGGGCCGCCACTTCCTCGGTCGTTCGCCAGACATCTTGTGGCGCGCTGCTCTGTCGGCTGTCGTCGTCCGAAAGCGCTAGAAGGTCAGCATTCGATGGCACAGATCCTTTGCTCCTGGAGGCCAAGTTGCGCGAGGTGGTTCGCGCGCCCGCCGTGTGGCTGCCGTATCGGTTGTTCGGCAGCGCGCGGAGACCTGCAGACTAGAGCTTTGAATCGGGTTCGGGAGGCCCCGAGCAGGCCCTTTGTGGCGCCTCAGTTAGCCCTGGTAGCGGTCACAGGTGCGGATCTCCCAGGGGGCACAGAACAGGAAGAGCGGGGCCGTCACGGCCCCGCTCTTCTGCATTCGGGCCAGCTCGCGATCTGTCACCGTCGAGGCTGGTCGTCCGCTCCCTCGCCGCCAGGCGGGACGCGCTCAGTTTATGGCCGAGGACGTGATCTCGTGAGCGCGCCTTCTCGCCGTCACAGCCGCCTGGATCGCTGGATACGCCGTACCACTACAGTCTCCGTACTGCTCGTCGCGGGAATCGCAGCGGTCGTCTCGTTCCGCCACATGCGCCAGCTGGCGCTCCAGCCGGGTGAGGATCTGCTGGCTGCGACACTGATCCCATTGGTGGTGGACGGCACGATCGTGGCCGCACGCGTCGATGTCGCTGCTCCTTGCGAGCCGGTATGGCTCACGCGGTGGACTCCTGCCGTGGCGCTGCTCGTTCTCAGCAGTCTGGCCAGCTTGGGCGCCAACATCGCCCCGAGCCCACATTGATCGGACAGGTGATCGCGGGCTGGCCCAGCTTGGCCTTGATCGGTGCGTACGAGATGCTGATGAGCCAGATCCGGCCTCTGCTCAGCGTGGCTCGCCCCCTGAGGGTGAAGCTGAGGCGGAGGCGGATGGCGCCCATGGCGAAGAAGATCAGTCTGCGGAGACTGATCTGGATGGGAATCGAGCCCTACAACGAGCTGCTTGGCGGTGGACGCTGGCGAAGCAGGAAGGTGAGGGGCGGTTGCCGAGCGGTGGCACGATCGGCGCGCAATTCCAGCGGTCGCCGCGTTGGGGGCGCCTGGTCAAAAGGGCCGGGAGGGCGGGTGAGTTCGAAGCGGCGGAAAAGACACATGCGGTCGGCTCAGTTGGCTCTTGCTGACCATGGCAGGTCTCCTGATGGCGCAGGCGGGGCATTGGGACCGTGCGTCGAGGCAATGGCTCTTGCCAAGGTAGCAAGGCACCGTCGGTCGCCCCGGAGGGCGACCGCCACCCACACCTACCGGCTGCTGGACGCCGGCCTGGCCGAGTTGCGATCCTCGGTCGCCCCGGAGGGCGACCGCCACCACAACCCGATCGTCAGGATGGCGAGCCACCAGTGCAGGTTGCGACCCTCGGTCGCCCCGAAGGGCGACCGCCACCGGGCCTTGCCGTCCGGCCGCAGCGCGTAGGCCACCGCGTTGCGACCCTCGGTCGCCCCGAAGGGCGACCGCCACGCGGCGCGTACGTGCACTGGACCGCCGGCGTGATGTTGCGACCCTCGGTCGCCCCGGAGGGCGACCGCCACCCTCCGGCACGTACTCGACCGTGGTGACGGTGCAGTCGTTGCGACCCTCGGTCGCCCCGAAGGGCGACCGCCACCCCATGTCCGACAGGCTGCTGACGTCGGAGATGTGGTTGCGACCCTCGGTCGCCCCGGAGGGCGACAGCCACACGGCAGCCAAAACCGGCCGCTCCGACAGCCGCCGAGCTGTTGCGACCCTCGGTCGCCCCGGAGGGCGGCCGCCACCCGGAGCTGTTCAAGCGGCTGCTGACCAGCAGCGCCGAGTTGCGACCCTCGGTCGCCTCGGAGGGCGACCGCCACTTCCCCAGGAGGCGACCGCCACTTCCCCCAGGAAAGGTGGTCAGATGGCCGAGCAACAGAAGTTGCCACCCTCGGTCGTCCCGGAGGGCGACCGCCACCCCTTCGGCACGGCACCCGGACGATGCTCCTGCAAGTTGCGACCCCCGGTCGCCCCGGAGGGCGACCGCCACAACGCCGCGAGGATCTCGTCTTGCACGAGCAGGATGTTGCGACCGTCGGTCGCCTCGGAGGGTGACCGCCACCGCGGCACATGCGACGCCAGCTCCACCAGTTGCTGGAGTTGCGACCCTCGGTCGCCCCGAAGAGGGCGACCGCCACCCCCGGCTTGATGCCGGGGGCCTGACCCCGGATCGTTGCGACCCTCGGTCGCCCCGGGGGGCCACCGCCACGTGCTCGACCTCGGAGCGCACGCCCTCACCGCGGTGTTGCGACCCTCGGTCACCCCAGAGGGCGACCGCCACTGGGCATCCCGACTCTTCTGATCAACCCTGACCCGTGGTTGCGACCCTCGGTCGCCCCGGGAGTGCGACCGCCACAGTGCAGCCAGCCCTACATTGTCCACACCCCCGAAGGTTGCTACCCTCGGTTGCCCCGGAGGGCGACCGCCACTGATGCCGACACCACAGCTCTGTACTTCGGTACGGAATGGTTGCGACCCTCGGTTGCCCCGGAGGGCGACCGCCACTCGAGTGGCCGATCAGGGTGTCGTACAGCCGCTGGTTGCGACCCTCGGTCGCCCCGGAGGGCGACCGCCACATGCCAAACCGCTTCTCAGCGATCAGCGCCATGTTGTTGCGACCCTCGGTCGCCCCGGAGGGGACCGCCACCTCCGCTCAGCTCGCTCAGAGGCACGGGACAGGAAGTTGCGACCCTCAGTCGCCCCGGAGGGCGACCGCCACTCCGGCTCGAAAACCATGCGAGCGACACCAACGCCGTTGCGACCCTCGGTCGCCCCGAAGGGCGACCGCCACGCCGCAGCTCCCGCAAGTGGCTGCAGCTGGCGGTGTTGCGACCCTCGGTCGCCTCGAAGGACGACCGCCACCGGCTGGACGGCCGTCGGCGCGCACTGCCCCGACCAGTTGCGACCCTCGGTCGCCTCGAAGGGCGACCGCCACTCCAGGAGAGCGTCCGAAGCCCTCCGGAAGTCGCCGAAGTTGCGACCCTCGGTCGCCCCGGAGGGCGACCGCCACGTCCGGACCGCCCTTGAGGACCCACCCGGCGGCCTGGTGGTTGCGACCCTCGGTCACCCCGTTGGGCGACCGCCACCTGCTGGTGGCCGCCGGCGACGTGCTCACCGTCGAGTTGCGACCCTCGGTCGCCTCGTTGGGCGACCGCCACCTGGGGGTTGGTCTCTTCGCCATCGGGGTCACCCGAAGTTGCGACCCTCGGTCGCCCTGGAGGGCGACCGCCACCCCTTCTGCATTCCCGAACCGAGGAGACACCCTCAATGTTGCGACCCTCGGTCGCCCCGGAGGGCGACCGCCACTCCCTCGCTCAGCTATGCGTTAGTTCGCCCACTGGAAGTTGCGACCCTCGGTCGCTCGGGAGGGCGACCGCCACACCGCTGAGAGCGCTGCGATCATCAGCGGGCTCGTGGCGTTGCGACCCTCGGTCGCTCCGGAGGGCGACCGCCACACCGCTGAGAGCGCTGCGATCATCAGCGGGCTCGTGGCGTTGCGACCCTCGGTCGCCCCGGAGGGCGACCGCCACAGCGCGCGCTGATTCTGTAGGTCGATGCCGTTGCCGTTGCGCCCCTCGGTCGCCCCAGAGGGCGACCGCCACCTGGCAGAGGACGTGCGCGCGTTCCAGCGGCCGAAGTTGCGACCCTCGGTCGCCCCGGAGGGCGACCGCCACCGGCAGCACGGCGGGGGCGGCCTCACCCCCAAGGTTGCGACCCTCGGTCGCCCCGGAGGGTGACCGCCACCAGATCGCTACGTTCGAGGGGCCGAACGACAGACCGTTGCGACCCTCGGTCGCCCCGGAGGGCGACCGCCACAACGTCGGGGACGGGCTCGGCACCCAGCCCTGCCTGTTGCGACCCTCGGTCGCCCCGGAGGGCGACCGCCACACTCCTGGACCTCGCCCACATCCGCGCGTGCCGTGACGTTGCGACCCTCGGTCGCCCCGAAGGGCGACCGCCACGCACGCCCAGAGAGCGGCGACAGACGACGAACTCGTTGCGACCCGCGGTCGCCCCGGAGGGCGACCGCCACCGGGCCTTGCCGTCTGGCCGCATGCCGTACGCCACGGCGTTGCGACCCGCGGTCGTCCCAGAGGGCGACCGCCACTGCAGGAAGTTGATCGCGTTGCCGTCGGCCAGGACGTAGCTGCGACCCTCGGTCGCCCCGGAGGGCGACCGCCACGTCGCGGCCACAGACCACACCCGCACCGCGTCCGCGCTGTTGCGACCCTCGGTCGCCCCGAAAGGCGACCGCCACACGTCCAGGCGCCGTCCACACACTGTTCCACCAGCGCGTTGCGACCCTCGGTCGCCCTGGAGGGCGACCGCCACAGTCAAGACCGCCCGACAGGTCAGCCGACAGACGCGGGTTGCGACCCTCGGTCGCCCCGGAGGGCGACCGCCACCCGACGTGGAGGGCGAGGGCGTGGTCGGTGCCGGCGTTGCGACCCTCGGTCGCCCCGGAGGGCGACCGCCACAGCATTTGAGCAGGTGTTATGCCTTCTCGGTACTGATAGAAAGATGCGCGGATTCACTTATCAAGGAACGTATCGGGCGATAACTCCTGAGGAACCTACCGCGCGTCGCGTGAGCACTTGAGGTTCCGAACTAAAGAATGAGTGAATCATGGTGGGGTGCGGGCTCAGCTACGCCCAGACAGTGCACCGTATCGAAGCCGTTGCTCGACAGCCGATAGACCCGCACCGAATCATCGGACGCATCGATGATCCGGGGTGCGGAGTCGAGCAGGGCGAGTAGCTCGGCGTCCGTGCGGGTGATCTCGAATACGGACTTCTGCACGCGATGCCCGTAGCCCTCGCACAGCTTGGCCATCTGTCCCAGCCGGCGGCGGCCCTCCGGTGTGGTGGTCACCACGTCGTACGTCAGGAGCAGTTGCATCAGCCGACCGTCCAAGGGATGTAAGCCGGCAGTTCTCTAAGAAGATGAGCCCGGCCTGGCGCGGGCAGTAGGCGTGATGTTCCAGGGCCGACAGCGTCACCTGCTGAAGGGGGACGCCGTCGGCCCTGCGGAGCGGTGTCGGTCACCCGATGATGGAGGTGAGGGCGACCCCCTCGGGGAGGTCGTTCCCGACGGAGACGGTGTAGTCGGTGAACGAGCGCGGGATCGGCTTCTTGGCGGTGACCTCGACGCGGTCGAACAGTTGGTGGGCCGGAGCCCGGCCGAAGGGGTCGTCGTGGCTGAACACGTACAGGCCACGCAACGCCATCTCGCCGCGGGTGGAGGCGCGGTCGTGCTCGAACATCAGCGTCATGGCCCGCCAGAACGTCTCCAGGTCCTGGCCGGTCACGCCGGTACGGCGGGCCAGAGGGGCGCTGAAGTGCCCGTAACCGAGGTAGAGAGCGTAGGGGATCATGTGCTTGTTGCCCATCTCGGTCGACTCGCCTTTGTCGATGTCGTCCTGGCGGGTCTGGGTGATGCGGGTGATGCCGTGTTCCTGGGGGAGGACCACGTCGATGGACCGGGAGAAGGTGAGCTGCATCGGGCCCTGGACACGTCCGCACGGCTTGGTGCCGGTGGTCATGACAGCGCCGAACATCCGCACGTCGTAGAAGGTCTGGCACATCCACTGCTGCGCCTCGAACTCGGACTTGCGCCGCTGCTTGGGGTCCAGGTTCAGCGCGGCGTAGGCGCGCTCGTGCTGGGCGTTGAGCGCGACTCCCGCCTCGACGTAGATGTCGTAACCGGCGACGCCCTCGTTGACCAGAGCCACCGTGTTGCGGATCTTACGCTTGATCGCCACGTCGGTGACCAGGCCGTGGCCGGTTTCCGGATCGGTCCGGGGCATGCCGCCGGCGTCGGGGTCACCGTTGGGGTTACCGTCGCGCACGTCGAACAGGAAGACGAAGTCGTGCTTACGGGCGGGGTCCAGGTGGACGGACATGCCGAAAAGTTCCTTTCGGGAGGACGGGGACGACGAATCAGGCGGACTCGGGCGCGGCGGCCTTGCGCGCGGCAGCGGCGGCGCGGGCCGCCTCCCGGTCGGCCGATCTCTGCTGGTGGTAGCCGAGGACGAACCGTCCCTGACCGGCGAGGTCCAGGGTGGCCGGCAGTTCGGCGGCGAACTTCTGGAAGATCTCGTCCAGGCGCTTGTCCAGGGCGATCCCGGCGGCTTTTCTGCTGCCGCGCAGCCGCCGTATATGGCCGGTGGCGTTCTTGCGCAGCATGGTGAGCACCGGCAGCGGCCTGGCCATGGCCGCGCCGAAGAACTTGTCACCGATGGTGGTGTTGATGTTGTCCAGGGCGGTGCGCTGGATGTCCTCCAGCACCGCGAAGACGCGCCCGCACAGGTAGGCGGGGTCGCGGGTGTCGAGGTTGAGATGCTCCAACAGGGTCTCCTTCATGGCCGGGGTGGCTCGAACGAGCAGCAGGCGCAGGAGCGCGGCGCGCGGCAGGTCCACGCGGTTGTCGGCACGGACCCGCTGGATCAGGCGGGCCAGGAGGTTGGCGGGCAGCGGCGTGCCATGCAGGGCGGCCGCCATGAGGTCTCGCTCGGTCGACCGGGGTGCGGTGTCCCTGACGTAACCCTGCTTGCCGTGCCTGCCCAGTGCGGCGGCCATCCGCCACAGCGGGACTCGTTGCGGCCCGTCCTCCCACAGGTCTGCCATCTCGTGGTCGGCGAACCACGTGTCCAGGTGCTGACACAGCTCGAGCAGCGGGACGTCGATCCAGTCACGGATCACCACGCGGCTCTGGTTCGCCGACAGCGTCACCGCGTAGAAGTCGTTGTCGTCCAGCCAGTCGGCGCGCCGAGCGGGCGGCAGGTGCACCTGCTCGATAATGCCCCTGACGTCCTGCGGCTGAGCGTCTCGGACGGCGCCGAGCAGGGAGAAGGGAGCCGGACGGCGCAGCCACCACACCAGGACGCTGTCGGCGCCACGGTAGTGGTGCTGCCGGTCTGCCAGGAGCGCGTTCAGTGCGGACATTGCTTGCCCGCCGCAGGTGTCGCAGAGCGGCGTGTTGGCCAGTTGCGTGATGCCGCCACGCCCCTGGGCG
Organism: Nonomuraea sp. NPDC050691; assembly: GCF_040654455.1. Taxonomy (NCBI): domain Bacteria; kingdom Bacillati; phylum Actinomycetota; class Actinomycetes; order Streptosporangiales; family Streptosporangiaceae; genus Nonomuraea; species Nonomuraea sp. NPDC050691. Next base: position 88,610 of record NZ_JBFAIA010000012.1, on the reverse strand, counting down.
GTCTTGTTGATGGACACGAGCTGCGCGTCCCTGCCGCGGCCACCTGCCACGGGGATGCCCCCTGGCTTCACCGGCTCGGGAATGGTGGCCAGCAACGGACCTCCCTCACCGCAGGACAGGCAGATCCCCAGCCCGCCGGCGGCGCTCTTGCGCTCCCGTACGATCTGCCCCCACACCTGAACGGCGGACGGCAGGGCGTGCACCCATCCCTGGTCCGTGCGGATCGCCACCACGTCGGACGGCTTGGCGTGCGCCGGGATCTCCACCTCCGACAAGGCGCCGCTTCGCAGGAAACGGACGACAGGCTTGGCCAGCGGTTCGTCCTTCGCCCACCGGTAGACCAGTTCGGCGAAGCCCTCGGCACGCCGGCGGGCATCGGCGATCTGCTTGTCGCTGTCGTCCTTCGGCATCGCCAGCACGTACTGCAAGGTGTCGGTGAGCAGGAACGGCAGAGATCCCGTGCCGGAGCGCTGCACGTACGGGGTGTCCAGCGGCACTCCTGACTTGGACTCAGCGGTGCTGAGGTCCACCAGGCGACCTCCTCGGGGGTGTCCGTCCCCGTCCAGGTCGATCGCCCACCGTACGTTCCGGTTGCGGTAGTAGGGCGGTGGAAGGTCGCGCCTGTCGCCGGCGTGCGCCGCGAGCTGTCTGATCAGCACGGGGTCACCGCCTGCCGCCGGTACGCGTGTCGGCGCCCGGCAACTCGATGCCTTCGCGTGGAATCGCCAGCACCCCCTGCTGGAGTTCGGCCTGGAACCAGCGGTAGCTCTCGCCCTGGGGGCCGTAGACGATGCTGTGCAGCATCACTCCGAGCTTGTCGTCGTGGGGGATCGGCTCGCAGCCGGTGTTGGGGCGGAAGGAGGCGGAGAACTCGCGTACACCCATGAACGGCTGGGAGTAGCAGGCGCCGCGCTCGACTCTCCGGCGGAACTGGTCGCGGTACTTGGCCTCGGGATCGGTGGCGTGCGGGCGCAGCCGTACCTGGGCGTGGATGCGGTAGGCGACGTCGCGCAGGCACACCATGTTGCGCTGGTCACGATCGGCCTCCGCATCGAAGCGCACGGTGGTGTCAGCCATGGCTTCGCGCACCCATGCCATGGTCAGCATGGAGGAGACCTCGTTGCGGCGGATCGACGCCCACCGGATGGGCTTGAGCACCTCGATGCGCGTGACCTGGTAGCCGAACTCCGGCTTCCAGAAGATCGCCTCCAGCACGCCCTTCGCAGCCGACGGGGTCATGACCGGGTAACTCATCCGCTCGGTCTTGAACTCGGGCCGGGTGAAGCAGGCGTACGGCGCCTCGACCTCCACGACGAGCGGCGGAGGCGGATGGTGGACGCGACGGGTGGTCAAAACACCAGCTCCTGGGGGTCGGGGGAGGTCATCTCGATGCCTCGCTGCGGGTGGTAGTCGCCGAGCCATTCGAGGAGGTCACCGACGACGGGGGTGGCAAGTCCTTCTTGCAGTGCCTTGCGCGCGGCCCCGCGAGGCAGGGTGGCCAGATAGGGACGCAGAGCACGCAGCTGGGCGCCTGCTCCAGGGTGCCCGGCACGCAGGTGGGCGAGGATCCTGTCCAGCTTCTCGGTGTCGCCGTAGCGCACTGCAACGGGAACGGTCCATTCATCGATCATGCGAAACAGCTCGGCCACGCGAGGGAAGTCATGGGCCTGGCGGCCCTGCTGGATCTCGTGCCCTGCCGCCTCGACGTTGTGGAAGTCGAACCTGGCCCGGTAATAGGCCTCCAACGCGTCCAGATCGTCGGGTGGGCAGTGAGGACCGAACCTGGCGCGGGTGGCCTCCAGAGCGGCGCCGTACAACCTGTCGGCCGCCTTGTTGCCGTCCTCCGGGTCGAAGATGGTGACCTGTCCGTACGGCAGCCGCCCGCTTCGGTTGACTCTGCCGGCTGCCTGCTGGAGGGAGTCAGCAGAGGCGATCGCCCGAAAACCAGCCGGAAAGTCCAGGTCTACTCCTGCCTCGACCAGTTGGGTGCTCACCACCGCGACCGGCTCCTCGGCGGTGAGACGCCGCGTGATCTCGTCCAAGGCGGCGCGCCGGTGCGCGGCTGCCATCCGTGTGGACAGGTGCAGCGCCGGCCGATGCTCCTCCACGAGCTCATGCATCCGGGCGGCGTCCCTGGTGGTGTTGACCACCACGAGGACCTGAGGCCCCGCCGCGGCCTGCTCGGCGATCTGCGCCATGGTCGGCTTCGGATCCAGGAGCCACCGGTACCGCACTCGGCTCAGAGCCTTGTACAGCGGTTTCGGCTCGGCGATGACATCCGTGATGCGCGTGCCCTGCAAGGGGCTGAGCAGTTCGAACGGGGGTTGAGTGGCTGAGGCCAGTACCACCGTCGCACCGAACCACTGGCTGAGGCTGCGCAGGGCGGAGATGATGGGGATCAGCAAGCGGTCCGGTAGCGCCTGCACCTCGTCCAGGACGATCACCGAACCGGCCAGTCGGTGCACGCGGCGCATCGCCGCGGGCTTGTGCGAGAACAGCGACTCGAACAGCCGGATGGTGGTCGTCACCACGAAGGGGGCGTCCCAGTTCTCGGCGGCCAGCCGCTGCCACCTCCTGCTTGCCCTTCCGTCGTCCAGATCGATGCCGCTGTGGTGCTCCAGCACCACCGGATCCTCGCCCTCGACGTCCAAGAGCTCGCGATAGACCGAGGCGTTCTGCTCCGTGATCGACATGAACGGCACGGCGACGACGACGCGTTTCATGCCGTGCACCCGAGCGTGCTCCAGGGAGAAGCCGCCCGCCGCGAGCGTCTTCCCCGAGCCAGTGGGCGCCGGGATGCGATAAATACCTCGCGGTCCCTGCGCAGCCTCCACGCACTGGCGGTAGACCTCTTGACGTAACCCATCAATTGGCGATTTCGGTTTGTTTTCGAGCAGGTTCTGGCGCCCCTGCTCGAAACGCTCAGCCAGATCAGCGGCAGAAACCGGATGAAAGGGGCGCGCGACGCCAGCGAAATGCTGCTCGGTGTCCAAAAAGTCCGCATCAACCACGGTGCTGTAGACCATGCGAACCAGGAGATCCAAGGCATAAGGGTCAGCAGCCGCTGCCTCGGGCAGCCAGGTGGGTGGTGCGATAGGTTCCGACGGATGAATCTCCGGGACGATTTCCTCGACCCGCCGAATTGCCTCGGCGACCAGCGGATCGGTGTCCGCGAAGCGCAGTTCCTTCTTGAGTCGCGTCGCGTCCGGCAGCCCGCCGTGATGACCGAACACCACGGCGGACATGATGCCCAGGCCGTGCTGGTCCAGCAGCCAAGTACCCGCATGCTTGTGCGGGATGCCCACCCGGCCGCCCAGGCGCTCCGCATTGATCAGGCCGCGTTGCCACTGGCAGGAGCCTTTCCCAACGTCGTGCAACAGGCCGCAATGAGCAGCGAGCGGGCCCGCGCCGAAGACCTCGCCGAAGGCGCCTGCGCGCCACGACGTTCCGCGCAAATGGTCGGCGAGACCATGGCGAAGCCTGTCGCCGTCCCGGGCACTGTGCGCCCACAAGCGGTCGCTCACGCACACCCCTTGATCGGAGGATCCCTGCGAGAGCTGAACTTTAGGAGATGCCACCGACAGTTTCGCGGAGTTCCACCAAATCGGCGCTCAACAACATCGATCGCTTCATCTCGGACAGGGCGGCCGGCCGTCTCGGCCAGACGACCTACGTCCGCATACAAATCATGATCAAGATCCCTAGGGAGCTGCTCGATCCGGGCGCACTCCCGGCATAGCCTTACGCTTGTTGTGCTTGCCGTGCCCGTGCTTCGGAACCTGGTGTGCTCACGCGACACGCGGTAGGTTCCTGAGGAGTTATCAGTCGTAATGTTCCTTGATGCGTGAATTCGCAAGTCGTCCTGTCGGTGCCGAGGGGCATATTGCCTACTCAGATGCTGTGGCGGTCGTCCTCCGGGGCGACCGAGGATCGCAACTCGGTGACGTAGGCCACCATGCGGTCGCGCTGGCGGTGGCGGTCGCCCTCCGGGGCGACCAAGGATCGCAACCCTTCCGGGGCGGCGCTGTCCGACAACTGCCCGTACGGTGGCGGTCGCCCTCCGGGGCGACCGAGGATCGCAACAAGCTGGAGAAGCCCGCCGCCGCCAAACTCTTCAAGGTGGCGGTCGCCCTCCGGGGCGACCAAGGATCGCAACGCCGACCGCGGCGACGGCCAGGCCCGCTGCCCTGCCGTGGCGGTTGCCCTCCGGGGCGACCGAGGATCGAAACCCGAGGCCCTGCCGGTACGAGCGTGCAGGCCGGACGGTGGCGGTCGCCCTCCGGGGCGACCGAGGATCGCAACTCCGTCTCTTTGAACCACTGCAACCAATGATCATAGGGTGGCGGTCGACCTCCAGGGCCGACCGAGGATCGCAGCCGCGCCCACGATCACCGTCGAACGGAGGTGACCGCCTCCTGCATCTGGTACTAGGGCCAGCACTGTGTCGGCTTGCTGCCTAGACACTTGATGTTTGCTTTGCTCCACCCTTACGCTACTCTCCGCATTCAAGTCATTGCTAGGAGTCAAGGTGCGGAAGTGCGAGGACGAGAGTACCGGTACGGGCCGATGCCTACGCCTGCCACTTCTGCTCCTCATCCCTGTAGCCCTTGTCAGTTGCCAAGCGGATCACACACCGGCTCTGCCTCCCCGAGGCAGTGCTTCCGCTGGTGACCCAATTCCAACTCCTGCGAGGTCGCCATCCGCACCCCACGACGCCGTCGTAGCGACGTACACCAAGTACTGGCCGGTGCTGGCCCAGGCCGGTAAGTCGTCCCCCGAGCAGGCGCGGAAGCTGCTCAAGCCGTACGTCCAGGGCGCCTATCTCGACCACCTCGTCGACGGCGTGCGGCGGATGGTGGAGCAGGGACGAGAGCCGTACGGCCAGATGATCCCGGGCGTGAAGGAAGTCCGCGTGGGTGGGAAGCGCGCCGAGGTTGTCGATTGTCAGGACATGTCGCAGGCAGGCATGGCCGACCGGCAAACCCATCTCCTCATCCCGGAAACCGCCAAAGGCCAGACCAGGGCCGACATCCGTGCCCAGCTGGAGCAGTCCTCCGACGGCCGGTGGCGGCTCACCGGCATGAGCATCAAGGGCACGGCATGCACACCGCCGTCAAGGTGAGCTTCCTTCTTGTGGCCCTGCTCGCGGGCTCCTACCTTCGTGCCGCCGACGACGACAACGGGGCATGGCGATGGGGAGACAGCTGGATCGCCTACGGCGGCCATGAGATCGGCCGCCCCGGCACTCGCGGGGGAGCAGGCGCTCGCAGGGCAGGAGGGGGCGGCCTGAGCAACTGTTCATCAATGCCGTGGAGCTCGTCGCATGGAGCGCCTGGGCGCTCTTCTCCTTCTCGGTGGCCTGGGAACTGCTGGCCAAGGCCCGCGGGCTACGCATCGCTCCGCAGTTGCCCGGCCTGGGCGGGATGCAGCGCATGGCCGCCTACCTGGTGGCATCCGCTGCTCTTGCGGTAAGCGTGCCCACAGCCGTGGCAGCGGATTCGCCCGCTCCGCCCGTGGTCGCGATGGCACCGCTCCATCCCCTCGGCAAGGCGGCGCCACATGACGCCGTACCTGTGTACCGGGTGCGGCAAGGCGACACGCTCGCGGAAATCGCGGACGCGAAGCTCGGCAGCCCGCGTAGGTGGCCGAAGATCTGGAAGCTCAACGCTCACTCCCGGCAACCGGATGGGCGGATCTTCACAGATCCTGATGTCATCCACCCGCGTTGGGAACTACGGCTGCCCGGCAAGGAGAGCCCGCGACCGGCACCGGTTTCCCGCCCAACGCCCCCAACCACGCCAGCACCCCCGTCTCCACCCCCTGCCGACATCAACCCAGGCCGGGACCAGCGAACCGACGGGGCCGTCGAGCTGTCGACGGGATCACTCGTCGCGGTCTCGTACGCTGCGGGCATCAGTACGGCGTTCGCTGTGAACAGGCTGCGGCGCCGCCGGCGTCGGCTTCCTCCGCCAACCGGCGAGCCAGTAGTACTCGCTCCCGAACCCGGTCCCGAGCCGGCCATTCAAGAACTACGTCTGGCGCATCGCCGAGCCGCCAAGGAGCAGGGGCGAGAGGCAGCTTCGGACGCGGACCTCATGAGGGAGGCGTACTCGATCGACGTTCCGCTGAAGGCGGCGATCGGACGGCGGGCAGACGGGTCGCTCGTAGAGGTCGACATCGCAGGCCCTGGCCTGGGACTGGTGGGACCCGGCAGCCGTGATGTCGCCAGGTATCTGGTGCTCGACCTGCTCCGCCAGTCGAGTGACTACCGCGCTGAAGTGATCATGGCTGTGGAACAGGCGGAGTCGCTGCTGGGCGTGCCCCCAGAGGAGCTTCAGGCGATGGCGCCGGCCCTGCCGAGCCTGATCCTTACACCGGATGCGGGCGAGGCGCTCAATCGGCTGACGGAAATCTGCTTCACGCGGCAGCGCATGCTTCTGGAAAGGGACGCCTCGGACGTCGGGAAGCTCCGTGATCGCGATCCTGGCGAGGTCCTTCCGGTCGCGCTCCTTGTGACCGAGCTCAGCGACGACACCTTCGAGCTGGCAGCGGCACCTTTGTCGCCGGCCGAAGCCGCTGGTGTGAGCGCATTGATCCTGGGGGAGTGGTCGGGCGGTACCACTTGCACGGTGGGGCAGAGCCACCTGGCTGAGGTGGTCGAGGGCCGACTGGCCGACGTCATCGAAGGCGCCGAGCTCTTTCACATCACTCAGGAGGAGGCAGCCGCACACTTGCGGGAACTCGCTCCTGCCACGGATTCGCAAGACACAGCAGCACCGCCCGCTGAACCCTTCCGCGAGGCATGGTCTGGTCCCCAACTCATCCGGCTGTTCGTCCTGGGGCCGCTCAAAGTCCACGTACGTGACCGGGCTGAAGCTCTGGAGTTGAGCTGGCTTCAGCAGAATCTCCTCGCGTACCTCGCCCTCCACCCCGACGGCGTGACCCGTGAGCAACTCACCACAGCCCTCTGGCCGGACGAGACTGGAAAGGACGTGCACAACACGCTTCGGCACCTGCGCGCCGCCCTGGTCACGGCCACCGGCTACGTCAGTCCGAACTCGAAGAAGGCGCCCTTCATCAACGCTTCGACGACCAAGGACAGCGCCACCTACCGCATCGATCCGCAACTCGTCAGCGTGGATCTGTGGGACTTCCAGCTCGCTCTCGAACAGGTCAGGCAAGCCGAAAAGCGGGAGAGCCGGGCGGCGGCATTGGCGGAGGCCGCAGCATTCTGCAGAGGTGCGCTGGCCGACGGACTGGAGAGCGAATGGATCGACGACCACCGATATCCGCTCACCCGCTCCCAGGCTGATCTGCTCACCCAGTACGCGGAAGAGCTGGCCACCGAGACGCCTGAACGTGCCGTCGAGGCTCTCGAGCGCGCCCGTGTTCTGGACCCGGATGCCGAGGAGACCTACCTCCGCATCGTCCGCCTACAACTGGGACTGGGCCGACGCGACGACGCTCGGCGGACGGCTCAACTCCTGCGGCAACGTCATCAGGCGCTCGGCGTCCCGCTCGACGCGCGGACCGAGAAGCTGCTCGCCCAAGCCTTCGAATCGCACCAGCGCCTGTAACTGCCCCATGCGCCGCGGCCCACGTCGCTAGGCTCTGTGATTCGTGACGGACAGGGAGACTGGCGTGGCAGTTGGGATCCAAGAGATCGAGGTCAAGTATCGAGTGGATGACCTCATGGCGCTGGAAGAGGCGCTGACCGCGCGGGGAGCGATCCTCTCAGCCCCGGTCCATCAGGATGATCAGGCTTACGCGCAGGGCGGCTGGGCCTACGGCCAGTCGAAGATCGGGGTGACGTTCCTGCGGCTGCGGACGCAGCAGGGCCGGCACCTGTTCACGTTGAAGCGACCTCTGGACAACGCGATGGCGTGTCTGGAGTACGAGACCGAGATCGCTGATCGCGAGCAGATGCATGACGCGATCGTCGCGATGGGCTTCCGCCCCACGGTGCGCATCGTGAAGAAGAGGCGGAGCGCGCGACTGGGTGAGGTCACCGTTTGCGTGGATGAGGTCGAGCATGCGGGCGTGTTCGTCGAGTTCGAGCGGACGGTGGCGGGTGAGGTAGCCGGCATCGAGGTGCAGCAGGAGTTGGACGTGCTGGCGCGTTCGCTCGGGGTCGGCCTGGAACGGACGACGGACACCTACGATTCGCTGGTGCGCGCCGCGTTGGCGCTGGCCTAGAACAGTTCGATCGTCTCAGGACCGGAAGGATCGTCGCAGGGAAGTCGGGAGGCATCAAGATCGAGAACGACGCGGACGGCTGCATGATCGGTCAAGCCCTGCTCGCGGGTTTCGTGGAGGTAGGCACAACCGGAGATGCGGTCCGCGAGTGCCCGGCCGATGTGGAAGTAGTCGTAGCGGTAGCCGGCGCCGGTGCGGCCGATCCAGCTGTATTCCTGCACCCCGGGCTGGCAGTGCTCGAACGCGTCGATGAAGCCGTACGAGCGCAAGTCGTCGAGCAGCGCGAACTCGAACGGCAGGAACCCCGGGTGCAGCGGCCGGTGGTCCGCGGTGATCACGTTGTAGTCGCCGCCGATGACGAGGTGGTCGCGCTGTTGGTCGGGCAGTTCGGCGAGGACTTTGAGCAGGCTGCTGATGAACATCTCCTTGCGGGTGGTCTTGTCGGCGCTGCGGTCGCGGCTGGGCACGTACACGCTGGCGAACCATGTGCGGGGAGTGGTGTCCAGCGGCGCGGCAGCGGCGCGGCCGGGGATGCTGATCGGGTCGAGCAGGAGCGGGGGTCCGGCGAGCGGGATGCGTGAGACAAGTGCCGCCCCCCGCTCGCCGTTGACGTCCGCGGTCTTGACGATCGTGTAGCCGGCGCGGCGGAACTGCTCCAGCAGGTGCGCGGTGCCGGTTCCGGCGCTGGTCTCGGTGAGCACGAACACGTCCTCCTCGCGGGCGGCGAGCCAGCGCAGCAGCAACTGGGCACGCTCGATGGACGCCGCCCCGATATTGATCGTCAGTGCCGTGACCACCGTTGATGCTCCTCTAGCTGATTCTCAGCCGTTCCATGTGCTGGAGCAGCCGCGCCGCGACGCCGTCCACATCGAGGGCGCGGCAGTCGATCCACGCCTGGCACCAGCCGCGCGCCGCCAGGAAGGCGTACGCGTCCTCGTACAGGGTGGCTTCCCTGGCGGGGGAGCCGGCGCGTTCAAGGCGTGAGTGGTGGCCGTTGGTCGAGCCGTTGCTGGATGACGTGAGCGCTGTGGCGTAGGTAGAAGGATAGGGACGCGGGTGGCACATGAGCGTTGTACTGCCAAATCTCTTTCAAGGGCAGTCCGTCCAGGCGTTGGAGGACGAGGGACGACTGCACGTAGCGGTCGCTGATGACGATCTTGCCGTCGGCGAGCGCGGGGCTGATCTCGGTGTCGATGTGGGCGTAGCGGTCTGCGGCGACCGCCAGTGCCATCGCGCGGCCGGTCAGCGCTGTTTCGCTGGAGCGGATGAGCCGTCCAAGCGGGGTGTCGGATGGTTCGGTGGTGACGTGGACGGCGTGGCCTCGCTGTCGCGCCAGCTCGGCCAGGCGAGCTACCGTCGTGGTCTTGCCGACGCCGTTCGGGCCTTCCACGGCCAGGAACAGGCCGTTCACCGGCGGGTGGCGATCTGCAGCAGCGGACGGTCGGCGACCGGGCACTGCTCGGTGTCCACGTCGCCGATGCGCTGCCCGCGGGCGACGACCGCGGCAGGGCAGCCCTTGCCGCAGGAGCTGTTCATCGAACACGGTGGGCAGACGGTGTTGTGCCCCATGCGCAGCCGGCCGGTCAGGTCGTAGGCGTCGAGCGCGGGGGCGACCTCCTCGCTCAGGATGTTGCCTACGAGGAATTCTGTGTCGGTGTGCTTCGACTGTGGGGTGCGGGCGGCGAAGACGAGATAGGGGCAGATGGCGGTCTGGCCGTCGGCGAACACGTAGATGAGCTTTCCGGCGTCGCAGCCGGCCAGCGGCTTGCTGTCGTTGGGGAAGCGGATGTGCACCACGTCGATCCCCTGGTCGCGGAATTGTTCGGTGACGTCGCGGATGGCGCGCATCTTGCCTGCATCGGCGGCGAGCCGGCCCTGGCTCTTGACGCCGCGGCCGAACGACGACAGGGGGTTCATCAGCACGTACTGGGCGCCGACCTCGACGGCGAAGGAGCACAGCGCAGCGAACTCCTCGACGTTGGTGAGTGCGTTCGGCGTCGACAGCAACCCCTGCAGCAGGCCCGCTTCTGCGAACGCGCGGGTAGTGGCCAGCGTGGTGTCGAACGAGGTGGTGTTGCCGCGAAACTTGCCGTGGCTCTCGCGCCGGAACCCGTCGAACGACACGTTGATGTGCACGTTGCCGAGGCCCGCGAGCTCGGCGATTTGCTCGGGACTGGTCTGGGTGGCGTTGGTGCAGATCCCCAGCGGCATCCCCATGTCGGAGACCGCCCGGCAGATGGCCATGATGTCCGGGTGGACGAACGGCTCGCCGCCGGTGAGGGTGAGCCGCTCGACGCGGGCGCGGCGCAGCCGCGGGAACACCGTCTCGGTCAGATCTCGCAGCCGCATGTGGTCACCCCAATTGGCGGAGGAGACGAAGCAGTGCGCGCAGTGCAGGTTGCACCGTTCGGTGATCTGCACGAGCGCTTTGCGTTGGTCTCCCGGGACCGAGGTGCGGAAGTAGCAAGAGCTGGCGTGGGTGTCGACGATCAGTCGCTTCACGATGGTCCTCTCGCGTGGGTGGGGAGTATCCGGTCAGGCCGGAGGCTGGGATGGCGCCAGAGAGATGGTGACGATCACCTCCCGGGGTGTGGGGCGAGTCGTTTCAGGTGTTGTGCCGCACGTCTGGCGCGCCGAGATCGATGACGTCGGCGCTGGTGCGCACGCCCCAGACAGGTCGGGTGCGGGCATAGGCGCCCAGTGCGAGGGCGAGCTTCGGTTCTGTGCCGGGCCGGGCGTTCGCGTGTCGGTCGCGGGCGAAGGCGATAAAGGCGTCATCGAGGCGTGCCCGGCCTTCGAGAAGCATCAGGTTCGCCGTCCCGTGGCGTGCCTGTAGCTTCCGTGCGGCGGCCGGGTCAGGCTTCTCCACCAGGTCGATCATGCGTGGAGTACCCTGCGGGCCAGGTGTGGTGACGATGACGCCGCGCCGCTCTGCGAGCGCGGGGTCGTAGTCGCGGGCGAGCACCGCCACACCCTCGGGCGCCTGCTGTAGTGCCGTCAGGACGTTGCACGAGGGGTAGAGGTTGTCGCCGAACACCACGTACGTTGCATCGTCTCCGGCGGTGTCTGAATGGCTGGCGAGGTGGTCGGCGCCGTTGAGCAGCGAGGTGAGATCGGCGTAACAGCCCGCTGCGCCACCCAGTCGATCACCAGCCCCTGTGGCGGAGCATCGACGGCAACCGGATTGCCCGCCGAGCGCGCGTAGGCGGCATGTCCGTCCGGTTCCAGTGCTCGGCGAGCCCACGACACGAACTGCCTGTAGTACGGGTGGTAGACCACGACGACGCGCGCCGGACCGATCTCAGCGATCTCCCGCAGAACATGCACGATGCCCGGCCGTCCGGTGACAGGAAGCCACTCCTTGGGCAGGTAGCGCGCCCAGGAGGAGACCCGCGTTCCCAGTCCTCCGGCGGCGACCACGACGCGGACCCGGCGATTGGCCGGCTCTGCCACGGCGGGCTGCGGTACGTTGCCGGGGTGCTGAAGGTACGCGTCACCGGGGTCCTGATCGAGGACGAGCGGATTCTGCTGCTGGACCAGGACACTGATACCGGCCGCTTCTGGTCGCTGCCTGGCGGGAAGGTCGAGCACGGCGAGCCTCTCGACGAGGCGCTGGCGCGGGAGATGCGGGAGGAGACCGGCGTCGAGGTGAACGTCGGCCGGCTGCTGTACCTGTGCGACCACCTGCCTGGCGGCGACACCCACGTTGTTCACATCACCTTCGAGGCGACGCGGACCGGTGGCAGCCTCGGCGCCATCGACGAGGGCGCGGACACCAGACCGATCCGGGGCGTGCGGTTCGTGCCCATCGGCGACCTGCCGTCGCTGGGCTTCAGCCGCCGCTTCACCGAGCTCGCCCAGGCCGGATTCCCCGGAGCCGGCTCCTACATGGGCGCCAAGTCCAACATCGGGCTGTGAGCCGAGCACGTCAAGAGCGCTGACGATACGGCCGTCCAGAACGGGCAAGGACTGCTCACGCTTGGCCAAGCCGTCCATCCACGCGCGCAGCACCGCCGCTATCTGATGCGGCGAGGACCTCCGGCAGGGGCCCGAGGCGTCCTGAACCAGGCGGATGCCGACGCCCCGGGAGCTACCGGCCAGGTGCCGATGCCGGCGTCGCAGCACCTCCTGTGGCGTGGACGGGGTGTTCCAGGCGGCGCCCGCCAGCCACCTGGCCGCCGGCCCTGGCCCGAGATCGGGACCGTCGCCGCACCACACCTGGACGTTGCCGACCAGGTGATGAATGCCGCCGTCGCCCACGTCGTCCTGCACGACAGGTACGGTGTCGCCCACCCGGTAGTCGGTGTTGGAGGGCTGTCCTCCCACCCTGAACTGTCGAGCGAGTTCGGCCAAACGCGGTAACCGAACGCCGTGGCGGACGGCGAAAGCCGTAGCACCGATCCACGTCACCCAGTAAGCCGGATGGTCCTCGAAACCGGGGCTGACCATCCAACGCCCGGTGAGGTCACGGTGCAGGCGACCTCCGCGCTCGTGCGGCATCTCGCAGCACAGCAGGTAGGTGCCGGAGTCGCTGTTGGGTAGCCCGGTCTCGGCCATCTCATTGAGGAACGCGGCGAACTCGGCGTTGGTGACCAGCAGGTTGCGCCAGCGCAGCCCGTTCTCTCCTGGCACGAACGCGACCTCGACCCGGTGAGTGGACGGGCTGCCGGGTCGGGGGCGGAGTCGCGGGCGAGAGACAGGCGGCGTGAGCGTGTACAGGTGGTCGCCGGCCAGCCACTCGCCGGCCTGGGCCGCGATGTGCGGCGGAAACGTCTGCTGCGTGATGGTGATCGCGTTCATGGTGGTGGTGCGAACGAGTTCGGCGGAGGCGGAGTCCAGCTCAGCGGTGAGAGCTGTCTTCGGAGTGGTGGTGACGAAGGTGTCCTCGACTCGCACCGCTGTCTGCCCGTCGGCCTCCCCGGCCATTTGAGGGCGGTCGACGCGGGCCAGTTCCGGCAGAACACGGATGAGATCGCACCAGCCGGCCGCGGGGTTCCTTACTGCCGCCTCGTAGGGAATGCAGGAGACCTGGGCTCCACCAGCGTCGCCACCAGTGCGGGCATCGAGCGCGATGGCCAGCAGCACGGTGTTGAGCACGTGCAGCCGTACGAGCGCCACCAGGTCGTCCGGGTCGTCGTCGGGCACCAGCGCGGCTGCCTCGGCCAGCAGAGCGTTCGCCCTCCGGGTGGCGCTCACCATCTGCTGATAGCGCGCCCGGTAGTTCCAGCGGCCGAACAGCCCGCCCCGGACGAAGGAGCCGGCCACGCCGAGCGGGCTACGGGTAAGCACCGCCACCGGCGAATACGGGAACAGCTCCAGCAAGCTCGGCAGCGCGAAGAACAGGTTCGTCTCCTTGATGACCTGCCTTGTGGTTCCGTACTTGGCTGCGGCGAAGGTGACGAGCCAGTGCCGGCCGTACGAAGTAAGCCGCTGATCTGCCTTGGACAAACCGACCGCGTCCGGGTTGAGCGGCGACAGTGGATGGTCGGGTGCCAACTGCTGACGTAGCGGCTCGTTGTGCTGGCACATGAGCATGCGCAGCGTGTCCGACAGCCAGTTCGAGCCGACCCGCTCTATCGTGCCCAGCATCAGTAGCGGAGCCAGCAGCGGGGCGCCCGCCTCTTCCCGCATCGCCGCCACCCGGGCGTCGACCTCGGACAAGATCTCGCTTGTGTGGCGCATCCGTGCTCCTCCCATCGACATCGATGGCGCCGGAAGAACGTGCGAGCCGATGAAGCCGGCCGCGCTGGTGACGGCCACCCGCGAGGAGATTGGCCCGGGGGATGCGGGCTGATACTTCATGAAGGTCCTCCATGTTCCGAGGCGGTGAGGTCGCTCGAATGCGCGCGCGGAGGCGGCTTTCTGGGGGTGGCAGTGAGGCAGTGGTGGTGACCGCCGTTGTGCGGGCCTTCCGCCGTGGCGCGCTCTGATCGGCCGACGAGGCGTTCCGCGGCTCGGCGGGCGAGCGTGAACGCTCGGACGAGTCCAGGGCGGAGGGCTGCGTCGTGGGGCAGGTCAGGGCTCCACGGGTCTCCGTGGACGAGGAGGATGAGGTCCATCCGGGTTCCTCTCACATCGCGCGTGCGCGAGGCCGCTGTCTTCTGCGGTGGAGTGAGCGGTAGCGGGAAGGTGATCCGCGTCGATCTCGGCAAGCGGCGTGCGCCGGCCCCTTTTGAGGGTGTCGAGGGTGAAGATGGCAGCGCATGCGATACCGGCGTCCATGGCACGACCTTCGCGTAGCGAACGACCCTGGCGTTGTACGTCCAGAGGGGGGGTGAGGGAGGCGGTCAGACCGGCCGCCCGTCCACGCCTGGCAGAGGACTCCAGCGTGGGAACCGAGAGGTAGGCAGCGCGGGTCAGGAGCGAATGGAGCCCGACGATGGTCAAGCCCGCGCTGTTCACCCGAACACTTCCTGGAGGAAGCCGGGCGGTATGTGGATGACCGTGGGCGGTTGCGCCGGAATGGCCTCGGCCACGGCGAACAGCAGCGCCTGGTCGACGTCGATGACGGCGCGCCACAGCTCGCGCAGATTCGCGCCCTCGACCGGGGTGTCGACGTCCATGTCGTACGCCGGGAATGCCCGGAACTTGCGGCCCCAGGGCTCCCACATCACCTGCCAGCGGCCGCCCCACGAAGCCTGCAACTGCGCGGCCAAGAGCTGAGCCGCCTCGTCGCTCAACACCTCAGCGGCGTTGCTGACCTTGCTGGGCTGTGGAGCCGCGGTCACGGCTTTCTTGCGCGCGTTCGGTGCCACCTTCGATGCCTGATCGGTCAACCCGCGATCGGCGGCGAGACTGTCCTTGCCGCCAAAGAAGTACTCGTAGATCCGGGTGATGGTCGGCTTGGTCGGATCCACTTCCGAGGGTGGCGCTGTGGGGGAGTCGGCAGTCATCGCGAGCCTCAATGATCGTTGGGAGCACAACGAGCGCTCACCGTTGCTTTGGCCTGGAAACGAGTCAGTGAAGGTCCGGAGGGCCACGAGTGTCGCGACTGACGTGCCTCTCGTGGCACTCCGGCGATACCTGTGCAGCATCTGCCTCTTGGGGGCACGATGGAGGGGCGCACTGAGCGTGCCCACACCGTGCCCACACGCTGACCGAAAAGGGATCGCCAGGTGGAAGCGCCGTACCTCCCTCTTCCGGACCTGCTGAAACACCTGCGGGACTCCGCCGGAATGACGCAGCAGCAGGTGGCGGAAGGGTTGTGTGCGATCACCGGCACATGCACCATCACCCGGTTCGAGGTCGGCAGATGGGAGCAGGGGCGTGTTCGACCGACCTCTTGGCTTCCTGCGCTGGCAGAAGTCCTCAACGCGGACTTGGAGGTGCTGAAGAGCGCCCCCGACAGACCAGGAAAGAAGACACGAACCGGAAAGGTGCCCGCCGCTCCCTACACTGTCCCCAGCGACGAGGTGGAGCAGGTGAGCGAGGTGCTACGCCGGACATTTCTACAGCGTGGGATCGCGGCGGCGGTGGTGCCTGCCATGCGCTTGCACGACGATCCGCGCGTCATCCAGGCACTCAACGTGGTTGGAAATGATCATCTCGGTGGCATCGTGGACGGCTTGGGCGAGCTCATCGACCACTACGCACAGACCATTTGCGCCCTTCCTCCGGCAGACGTGTACGACGAGCTCCTCACCGTCAGGTCCTACGCCAGTGGTCTTCTCGACCACATCGGGCACGCCCCGCTGCGGAAGGACCTCGTCCTGGCAACCGGCTCGCTGTCCCACCTGCTCGCCGTGGCAGCATGCGACATGGGAGAACATGCGGCGGCCCGAGTCTGGTGTTCCGATGCCGAACGCCGAAGCAGGGAAGCCAGGCACCCAGAGCTGGAGGCTTGGGCTGCCCTGACCAAAGCCATGATCGCCTGGTACCAAGGGCAGCCCCGCCAGTCAGCGACCCTGTCGGCTCGCGGACGAGAGGTCGTGCAGGAAGGGACGGTCGTCTACGCCAAGCTGGCTGCCCAGGAGATGCGAGCGGCGGCGATGGCCGGCGATGTCGACGGCATGACCCGCGCCCGGCGCCAAGCCGGCAAGGCAATCGCAGCGCTTCCCCCTGGCACCCCCACAACGGGCGCTCTTTCCATCTCGCTGTCGGAAGATCCGCCCTACACCGCCACATCGCTGCTGTTCGTCGGCCGCTACCGCGAAGCCGTCACCGCCACCAACCGCGTCATTGAGATCGTCTATCAGCCGGAAGCCCGCCAACGTGGTGAGCACCCGTCCGGTTACGCGCGTTCACTGCTCATCCTTGGCCTGGCCCAAGCCGGGCTCGGCCGCTTGGATGAGTCGGTGGCGGCCGGCCATGCGGCGCTGTCAGGCAGCCGCCCCGCCTGGCCCACCATGGTCCTGGCCGAAAAGCTCGACAAGGTGCTGGCCCAGCAGTTCGCGAGCGCTGAACAGACCGCCGAATATCATGCCTACTACCTGGAAGCGATCAACGCCTCGGCTGTGCGCCAACCACAACTCCCGCGAGCTGCCAAGGACCGTGGATGACCGACGACATCAATCCTGAGCAGATTGCCGAGATCACCGCCTTCGTGGACATCCAGGCGCCACCGCCTGACGACCAGCCGACAGCACTCTTCCTGTTCGGCACCAATCAGGAAGCGCCGACCGAGATCGCGGTGGACCGCTATCGTGCGGGGCTCGCTCCCTTGATCATCGTCACCGGCGGGGTGAACCGCCACAACGGAATCATCGAAGGGCGCACCTTCCAACGCCTTCTTGTCGAGCGTGGAGTCCCCGAGGACGTGATCCGCTGCGAGGATCAGTCTGCGAACACCTGGCAGAACGTCGAGTTCGCGCTGCCGTTCCTCCAGGAAGCGCTACGATCCGGGCTGACGATCACTGCCGTATCCAAGTGGTATCACCGCCGCACTGTCCACATGCTCAAGACCCTGTGCCCAGATATCGGGGTCTTTCACGCCATCGGATGGGATCCCATCTACGCAGGCAAACCCGTGACTCGAGCGGATTGGCCATCCATCTCCGACGGCAAGCGGCGAGTGATCCGTGAATGGGAAGAGGTCTCGCACCGCGTCGCGGACGGCAGCCTCGCCGGCTTGCAGCGCATGGGAGAAGCATGGCGATGAGCCACACCGAGAGCGGGCGAAGACTACGCACTTGGCCCTGACTCATCTCGGGCAGGCCGGAGCGAGCCTGTTGATGCTGACGGGCACAAGGCCCCGGAGAATCTGCGCCGCTACAGGGATCGCCGAGCTCACCGGCTTGATTGCGTGCGGCGACAGCCGGCAATGAGCGGTGGGATGGGACATCCTGGTGCTGATTCTCGCTCAGGAACGGGTTCAAGGCTTGCCGTCGAACGGCGCCTCAAGCATCTGTCGGGCTTGGCCGGGCCCTCCTGGGCAGGGCGGAGGGCGCGGCTGGGCTGAGCAGGATCGCCTCTCCGCTCTGGCGATGTCGGCGACTTTCATCCAGTCGCTGGGCCCCCGGGCAACGCCACCAGGGCGGTCCGCCGAAAGGATCATCATCATAGGTGGCGAGATGTCGTCTCGGAGGAGGCGCAGACTGCCCTGGACGTGGAAACCAGATGGTCGGCAGCAGCATCAGCTCGGGTCAGCGGTCGTGATCGGCGTTGCGCCACCATGCGAGTGTCGCTGCCACGCCGGCTGTGCCGGTGGTCAGGACGAGCAGCATGCTGATCGGTCCTGGCGGGTCGTGGTCGGGGCCGGCGATGCCCGCGTACAGGCCGGGTACCGAGTAGGGGAACCAGGCGCCGAAGCCGAGCGCGGCGATGATCTGGGCGGCGAAGGCCAGCACGAACAGCACGCCGACCGCGGCCAGGTAGCCGCGGCCGCCGCTGGCGGCCAGCGCCAGCGGCGTGGTGAGCACGGCGGACAAGGCCGCGGCTACCAGGATCTTCACGGCCCCGGCGGCGGCCGCTTGCGCCGACCAGTCGGGTAGTGCCAGCAGCGCGCCGAGCAGCAGGCCGAGGACGGTCGTGCCGGTGGCGAGCAGCAGGGCCCAGCCGGCGGCGACGGTAAACTTGGCGGCCACGATGGCGGTGCGGGAGGTGGGCAGGGCGAGCAGGTCTTTGACGGTGTGGTCGCTGAACTCGCGGCCGAACAGCCAGATGGCGATCATGCTGTAGACCAGCAGGCCACCGACTGCGACCGCCTGAGCCAGCAGGGCCAGGTAGCCGGGCCAGTCGGCGCTGGCGCCGGACAGTTGGGCCTTGTCGCCGAGCAGTCCCATCGCGCGGGCACGGGCAGGGTCGGCCAGGATGAACATGAACAAGGCGCAGACGAGGGTGACGATCGAGAAGGCCAGCGCGGTGAGAGCGGGCAGGCGGCTGCGTCGTGCCTTGAGCAGTTCGCTCCACAACGCTTCACGCATGGTCGGCTCCGACGATGCGCAGGAAGTAGGCTTCCAGGTCTTCTTCCACCCGGTGGAGTTCAGTGGGTGGCACACCAGCCTCGACCAGGATGGCGGCCACCTCCTCGGGCCGGGCCAAGGCGCGTTCGTCGGTCAGCAGCAGGCCGACTTCGGGCTGGTAGCCGTGATCGCGCAGTACCCGGTCGGCCGTTGTGTCGTCGCGGGTGGAAACGCTCAGATGGCGGCGCCGGTGCTGGTCCAGGCTGGTGGCGTCGTGCTCGGCCAACAGCCTGCCCTGGTGCAGGATGCCGATGCGGCCGTTGAGGCGGGCGACTTCGGCCAGCAGGTGGCTTGAGATCAGCACGGTGGTGCCGTGGTCGCGGGCCAGGCCGGTCAGCAGGGTGCGGATCTCCACCACGCCGGCGGGGTCCAGGCCGTTGACGGGCTCGTCGAGGATGAGCAGGTCGGGGCGGTGGATGAGGGCTTTGGCCAGGGCCAGGCGCTGCAGGTTGCCCATGGACAGGGTGCGGGCGCGCCGCCCGGCGTAGGGGGTCAGGGCCAGCCGTTCGATGATGTCGGCCACGTGCCGGTCGGGGTGTTTGAGCCGGCGTAGGCGGGCGTACAGGTGGAGGTTTTCCCGCACGGTCAGCTCGGGGTAGGCGGCCGGGGATTCGACCAGGTAGCCGGTGCGGGCCCAGGCCGAACGCTGTCCGGTCGAGACGGCCGTGCCGAGCACCCTTGCCGATCCGGCGGTGGGGGCGATCATGCCGAGCAGCATGCGGATCAGCGTGGTCTTGCCGGCGCCGTTGAGTCCGAGCAGGGCGTAGATCTGGCCCGCTTCCACGCTCAGGCCGACGTTGTCGACAGCCAGGACGTCCTTGTAGCGCTTGGTCAGGCCGGTTACCTCGACGACGGGCGCCCCTGTGCTGCCCATTAGTGCTCCTTCATTGCTGCGTGATGAGCATGAACAGTGCCCAGACGAGCAGCGCGCCCTGCAGGAGGATGTCGCGCCAGGCCAGCCGGGGATGGGCCTGGATGGCGTAGGACATGGTCTTGATCGGCGTGACGGGTGGTGGAGGCTCGTGGTTCGGCGCGAGCGGCCGGGTGAAGCGGTGGAAGAACACCTGAGTCAAGGTGAGGCCGACCAGCAGGCCGGTGATGAAGCTGAGGTGTTCCATCCCGACGGCGCCCAGCAGGGCGACCAGGACGATCATGAGCAGCAGCAGGATGTCGTCGAACCACCGCAGGAAGGCGCCGCCCTGGTGGACGGCGGCGATGCGCTTGATGCGGGTCGGATATGGCGCGGCGAACAGGGTGACGAACTTGATCAGGGCCTGCAGGATGTACAAGCCGAGCAGGATCTTCAGTGCGACCTCCACCTCACACCTCCGTAGGGGCGCTACGGCGGCGCAGCCGGGCGGCGGCGGCAATGATCCAGGCGAAGCCGACCAGCAGGGCGGCGTGTTCAAGCAGCCCGGCGGGAGCGGGCCGAAGCACGCCCTGGACGTCCAGGCGGAAGGCGAGGCCTGCGGCGATGGCGAAGGCGATGACCAGCGCCCCCGACCAGCGCGAGTAGCGCGCCCATCCCCGGCTACCGGCGTGCGGGCTGCGCGCCAGCGTGAGCGGCGTGGCCGCCAGCGCGGCGAACAGCACCAGGCCCGCCAGCCCGTGGGCGCGGCCCGCGGTGGTGACCACCTCGGGCCGGCCGGGCGGATAGCCGAGGGCGGGATCGGTGGGCACGATCCCCGCCACGACCATCGCCAGGCCACCGGCCACCAGAAGGACCGGCGCCCAGACGGCGGCCCGGCCGGGAGGAAGCACGCGGCGTATCCCAGCGGCGAAGGCGAGCAACAGCAGCCCGCCGATCACGAAGTTGGCCGTTTGCAGCCAGCCGCGCTCACCGGTGCCGAGCTGGCTGGCGCCGTGGTGCCAGAGGCTGTAGCCGCGCCGAGTGGCGCCGTCGATCAGGAGCAGCGCTGGGACGAGTATGCCAGCGGCGATGCCGCAGACGAGAAGGGTCGTGGTCGGGCGCATCGGGAGCAAGCCTCCTAGCTCCGCGACCTAAATGATCGCGGGCCGACCAGGCTTCCCGGCTCACCGACGTTCGCGCCACTCTTCGAGGCGCGTTCTTGCAGACGACTGGAATGTAACACCTGGCCGCCTGCCCGGCCAGGTGTTACACAACGCTCAGCCCTTGATGAAGCGGCGGGTCATGTACCGGCGGACCGGCGGCAGGGCGGCCAGCCGCAGCGGCAGCTGGCTCAGCCACAGCACCACCGGGTTGGCGGGGGCGTAGACGCCTTTGACGCGGCGGCCGAGCTTCTGCTTGCGTTCGGCTTCGGGCCGGATCGCCTGCTCCCACGCGGCCAGTGCGGCGGGGATGTCGCCGGGGTAGGCGGCCAGTTCGGTGCCGAGGCGGTCGGCGCCGCCCACAGCCAGCGAGGAGCCGTACCCGGCGAACAGGGTGACGCACCAGGCGGCGTCGCCGAGCAGGACCACGCGGCCTTTGCTCCAGGTGGGTGCGACGACCTGGCTGATGGTGTCGAAGTAGACCGAATCGGCCCGCGCCAGCCCGGCCAGGGCTTCGGGGATGACCCAGCCGAAGTCGCCGTAGACGCGCCGCAGTTCGGTGGCCACGTCCTCGCCCGGGCAGGCGTGGCCTGTGCGGTAGCCGAAAAAGGCGACGTTGCGGCCGTCGGGGATGCTGATGACCGCCGCGGTGCGCCCGCCGGATGACAGGGTTGCGGTCGCGCCCGGTGCGATGCTGGCGGGCCGCTGGTCGAGCATGAAGACTGCGACCTTGTGCTCCAGGTCGAGCAGGAAGTCCTTTTCCGGTCCGAAGAGCAGGGCGCGGGTGGCCGAGTGCAGGCCGTCGGCGCCGATCAGCAGGTCGGCCTCCTCGACGGTGCCGTCGGTCAAGCTCACGCGTACGGCACGGCTGTCCTGGTCGACGGCGGTGAGGGTGGCGCCGAAGCGGATCTCGGTGTGGCCCTCGACCCTCTCGTACAGGACGGACTCCAGGTCGCCGCGCAGGATGGTGATCGAGCGCGGTCCGGTGGTGGCGGTGATGGTGGCGCGGTCGAGGGAGAAGCGGCGTTCGCCGTTCGGCTTGTGGTAGACGAGTTCGTCAGTGATGAAGCCCTTCTTGAGCAGGTCGGGCAGGATGCCCATGCGTTCGGCGGCGTCGTAGCCGATGCCGCCGAAGGTGACGGCGTACCCGCCGCCGCGCCGCTGCGGGGCGCGTTCGACGATGAGAGTGTCCCAGCCGATCTGGTGCAGGCGCAGGGCAGTGGCCAGGCCGGCGATGCCGGCTCCGATGATGATGGCGCGCATGATGGCTTCGAGTTCCTTTAGTGGGAGAGCTGGTCGAGCAGCCGCTGTTCGGCGGCGGCATCCAGCCAGGTGTCCGGGGAAGGCGCGTCCGCGCGGGGCGTGGGGTCGCCTTCGGCCTGCAGCCAGGTCCAGGTGTCGGCGAGGGTGGCGCGCAGCGGGCGCGTGGTGAGGCCTTCGGCCAGGGCGGCGCTGACGTCGGCGTCGTGCATGCCGCTCGGCGCGCTGCCGTCGGGCAAGCGCAGGCCGAACTCCATGCCGAGCGGCAGGCCGTGGCGCATGAGCAGTTCCGGGTCGGCCCACACCAGTTCGGTGTCGAAGCCGGTGACCTCCAGCGCTGTGGTGAGCAGCTCGCCAAGGGTGATCGCGCCGGGTGGGCCGGTCACCGTGAACGCGCCGCCCAGGCCGCGTGCGGCCGATCGCAGCATCCAGACGGCCAGATCCCGGACGTCGAGGTACTGCAGGGGCGTGTCGGCGGGGGCGGGGGCCAGGACCCGGCCGCCCTTCTCCAGGCGGCGCAGCCACCACGGGATGCGGCCGACGTCCTCATACGGGCCGAGGATCATGCCGGCCCTGGCCAGCAGCGCCCGCTCGCCGAAGGATTCGGTGACGGCGAGCTCGCCGCCTCGCTTGGCCGCGGCGTAGTCGGTGTCGTCGGTGCTGCCGGGGTCGCCGTCGACCAGGGGCGCGCGCTCGTCGGCGCCCGTGGGCCAGGGCCAGCGGTGCACGCCGCGGCTGGAGATGTATCCGTAGTGCCCGGCGCGATCGGCCAGCAGGCGGGCGGCCTCGCGTACCACCCGCGGTGCCCAGGCCCAGGTGTCGATGACCGCGTCCCATTCCTCATCGCCGAGCGCCCGCCGTACGGACTCGGGGTCGGTGCGGTCAGCGATCAGCGCCCGGACGCCGGGCGCGGGGTCGCGGCTGAGGCCGCGGTTGAGCGTGTTCACCTCATCACCGCGCTCCAGCGCTGCCTCGACGATCGCGCGGCCCACGTGGTGGGTGCCGCCGAGGATGAGGACTTTCATGATGCTCCTGAAGTGAGGGGTAGTCAGAGGGCTGACGGGTGGCTGTGGTCGTGGAAGATTTCGTGTTTCGAGGGGCGCAGGCTCGTAGCGGTGGCGAGCGGTTCGCCGGTGCCGGGGTTGCGGCCGAAGCGCGGGTGGGCGCCGCTGGAGACCTGCAGCCGGATGCGGTGGCCGCGCTTGAAGCGGTGGGCCATCGGCCACAGGGCGATGTCGGCGACCCGGACGTCACCGGGATGGGTCAGCCGGACGATGCCGTCGCACACGTTGACCGATCGGCCACGCGGATCGACATCACACAGCCGGGCGAAGTAGTCGACGTGCGGATTGGCCGAGCGGGCGTGCAGACGGACGCGGACCGGGCCGACGGCCTCGACGTCTTCGGTCAGGGGAGCGGTGGTGAAGGTCAACACGTCCGCCCTCGCCTCGATGGCGCGGTTATCCTTCGCCCCGGCTGCCAAGCCCACCTGCGTGCCGCCGACGGTGGGGGTGGGGTCGGCGGGGTCGTAGCGGTAGCGGCTGGGAGAGCTCCGGCCGTCGTGCGGGGTGCGGCTGAGCCCGCCGTCCGGGTGCAGGAACCAGGGGGTCGCCTCGTGCGCGGGCGGCCAGGCGGGCGCGTCGATCCAGCGGCCCGCGCCGGTGACGAACAGCCGCACGCCCGAGGGCGCCGACCGGCCGAGCAGCGCGGCGTCCAGCATGGCGAGGGTGTCGGCCAGCCCTTGGCGGGTGTAGAGCCCGCGGCCGTGGCTCCACGGGCCGACCAGCAGCCGCACCTGACGCCCGGCGGCGACCAGGGCGGCGTAGTCGGCCAGCATCCCCGGCAGGAAGAAGTCGTGCCAGCCGCCCTGCAGGTGCACCACCGGCGGCATGCGCGCGACGTTGGCGCGGTGGTCGGTGCTCGCCCAGTACTTCTCGCCGGGACCGTGGCGGACCCAGTGCCGGAACCAGGGCACGGGGTGCCCGGTCAGCGCCTGATCGGCCTCCTGCAGCGGGAGGGCGAGCGTGGCATCCGACAGCCGCCGCGCGGCGCCGACCAGCGCGGCCATTTGGCGGGCGATGCCGTAGCCGCCGATGGACATCCGCTCCACCAGTTGCACCCAGCCGAGCGCGTTACCAGTCGCGAAGGATCCTCCGGGGTACATGAAGCCGCGAGCGAACTCCGATGGCGCGTCCTGGATGAGCGCGATCTTCCATTCCGGGATGTCGCGGGCGGCCAGCTCCCACTGCACGAGACCGAGGTAGCTGGCGCCCCAGGTGGCCAGCTGGTCGCCGAACCACGGCTGGGCGCGCAGCCAGCTCAGCGTGCCGTCGGCGTCGGCCGGGTCGATGACGAACCCGTCGAAACGCCCCGGGGATCCGGCTGTGCCGCGCAGGCTCTGATACAGCACCTGGTAGCCGCGCTCGGCCAGCAGCGCCGGGAGCCGGTCCAAGGCGTTGCCTCGGCCGTAGGGGCTGCGCAGCAGCACCAGCGGCGGCCGGTGCTGGCCGACCGGGTAGTAGTGCGTAGCCAGCAGCCGCACACCGTCGGCGGCCGGGATTTCCACGTTGCGCCGGACGCGCACCCGGTGAGCGAGGGCGGGGCGCACGCGGTACAAGCGGCTGAGCAGGGTCATGGCCGGGATCTACTTCCTGTCGAGGCTGATGAGAGATCACATCGCCGACCAGGCTTCCCGGCACACCATCGAACCTCTTTCGCGAGAGGCCGATACGAGGGACTATACCGACTTTTCAGAAATTACTGAACAGTCAGCGTGTTCGATATCCTGTCCACCGTGGAGGCGCAAGCGACCGACAGACACCAACAGTGGCGCGCGGCCGAACGGCTGGCCCTGACCCTGATCGAGGGCGGCATGCAGCGCATGACCGCCCGCACCCTGGCGGTCTTCCTGTTCACCGACCAGGACAGCGTCACCGCCGGCGAGATCGCCGACCGCCTGGAGGCCAGCGCGGGCTCAATCTCCGCCGCGATCAAATCCCTGGCCACGGTCGGCCTGATCGAACGCCTGCCCGCCCCCGGCAGCCGCCGCGAGCACTACCGGCTCCGCGACGATGCCTGGGCCACCCTGTTCACCAGCCAGAACACCGTCATCGCGGCCATGCTCCAGGCCGCGGCCGCCGGGCTCGCCGTCACCGATGAGGGCGATCCCGCCCATCGGAGGCTGGCCCAGATGCACGCCTTCTACGACTTCCTGCTCGGCGAGTTGCCCGCTCTGCTGCGCCGCTGGCATCAGCAGAGCGGCTGACCCCGGCCCGGGACTCGAGAGGCGGGGGTCGCGCTCAGCCTGCGGCGAGGAATGCGCGGATCGTGGTGGCGATGCGGGGGTAGTCGGGGCCGAACCAGATCATGTGGCTGTCGGCCCGGCTTTCCACGAGTTCGGCGTTCGGCAGGACCGATGCCAGGGACTCGGCGTGGGCGAAGGGCACCGAGTGGTCGTGGCGGGTGGCGATGACCAGCGCGCTCTGGCCGACCTGTGCGGCGCAGTCGGGTACGGGGAGCATGTCGGCGACGAATCCGTGGCCCGAGCGCATCTGACTGAACAACCCGACCAGCGTGGCGCGTTCGGCCGGGGACAGGCCCGCCAGGACCTGGCACGACGACAGGGCTGACAGGCTGCGCAGCAGCAGGCGTAGCCCCACCGGCGGTGCCAGGCGGACCAGGGAGCGCATGAACGCCCAGGTGCCGGCCTCGATCTGGGCGTTGAACACCGCCCGGCCGCCCAGTCGGGTCAGCCGGTCGGGCCAAGGCAGGAAGGCGACCGCGCTTTGCAGGATGACGCGCTCGACCAGGTGGGGGTGGCGGGCGGCCATGGTCAGCGCGGTGCGGCCGCCGGCCGAGATGCCCACGACCGCGGCCAGGCGTTCGATGCCCAAACTCCGGCACAGCTGGGCGGTGGCGTCGGCGAAGCCCGCCGGCGTCGTGCCCGTGCTCAGCGGCGTACGCCCGTACCCGGGGCGTGAGGGCGCCAACACCGTGAACCCGGCCTCCGCGAAGACCTCCTCGCCCAGCGCCAGCCCCGCCCGCATGTGGCCGCCGTGGAACACCA
Organism: Nonomuraea sp. NPDC050691; assembly: GCF_040654455.1. NCBI lineage: Bacteria > Bacillati > Actinomycetota > Actinomycetes > Streptosporangiales > Streptosporangiaceae > Nonomuraea > Nonomuraea sp. NPDC050691. The sequence goes on along the minus strand of NZ_JBFAIA010000012.1, from coordinate 62,678 downwards.
CGACCGTCCTGCGGCTCTCGCCCTCCAGCCGGTACTCCACCGGGCCCGCCGGCGTGCGCGCAACAGCGGTAGCGCGCTCGCAAAAGGCTGCGCGGGACGTGGACACCATGGCACCTCCATACTGAGAAAGCAGGTCACGACCTGGTCCGCAGGGGGGCGGCCGGTCTTCATGGACATCTCGGTGGTAGCCGGCGCCACCGCGACGCATGCGGCCAGGTGCGCTCGTCGGGAAAGTGGGCCTCATCGTCACAGGAGGTAGCGCAGCCACAGGTACGGAGTGACCAGCGCCACGGTGACCACGGCGACGATGAGGCCGTATTTGGTGAAGGTCCAAAAGCTGATCGGGGTGCCATTGCGGGCGGCGATGCCGATGACGACCACGTTGGCCGCCGCGCCGACGGCGGTGGCGTTGCCGCCCAGGTCAGCACCGAAGGCCAGCGCCCACCACAGCACCTGCCCCGTACCATTATCACCGCCGTTGCCGCTGCTGGCCTGGACCAGGTCGGCCACGATCGGACTCATGGTGGCGACGTAGGGGATGTTGTCCACGATCGCCGACAAGGCGGCTGAGGCCCACAACAACACCATCGTGGCCGGCCCGAGCTGACCGGCGGTGGCATCGACCGCCAGGCGGGAGACTTGGCCGATCACGCCGATCTCGACCAGGGCGCCGACCATGACGAACAAGCCCATGAAGAACACCAGGGTGGGCCATTCGACCTCGGCGATGGCCTGCTCGGTGGTCACCTTGGTGGCGGCCACCAGCAGGCCGGCGCCCAGGATCGCCACCACGGACGGCTCGTAGTGCAGCACCGGATGCAGCACGAACGCCGCCATCACCAGGCCCAGCACGGCCAGGCTCTGCCACAGCAGCCTGCGGTCGGCGATCGCCTCCCGCTCGTTCAGCTGCATGATGTCGGCAGCGCGTTCGGGGTCGTAGACGAACGCCTTGCGGAACAGGATCCGGCACAGGGCGACGAAGACCACCATCAGCACGATGACCATCGGCGCCATGTGGAGGAGGAAGTCGTTGAACGACAGTCCGCCGCGGCTGGCGATGATGATGTTCGGCGGATCGCCGACCAGGGTGGCGGCGCCGCCGATGTTGGAGGCCATCGCCTCGGCGATCAGGTACGGCACCACCGGCAGCGCCAGCCGCTGGCACACCAGGAAGGTGACCGGCGCGATCAGCAGCACCGTGGTCACGTTGTCCAGCAGCGCCGACGCGCTCGCGGTGATCACCACGAGCAGCACCATCAGCCGGTACGGCCGGCCGCGGGCTCGTTTGGCGGCCCAGATGGCCAGGTATTCGAAGATGCCGGTCTGCTTGAGCACGCCGACGATGATCATCATGCCGAGCAGCAAGAAGATGACGTTCCAGTCGACGCCGGTCTCTTCGCTGAAGAACGCCGCTCCGGCGTCGCTGGCGTGGATCAGGAGCATGATCCCGGCGCCGCCGAGCGCGGCGGCGACCCGGTGAATGCGTTCGGTGGCGATCAGCGCGTAGGCACCGAGGAAGACCGCGACCGACAGCCAGGCCAGCACGCTCACTTGGCCAGCAGCCCATCCATGAGCGCCTGCAGGGTGACCGCGCCCAGCAACCGGCCGCCCTCGGCCACCGCCACCAGCGGGCTGTGCGTGCGCGCCATCAGCGCGGCCAGCTCCAGCGCGGTGGACTGCGGGTCGGCGATCGGCAGCTCGCGGGGCCGGGCGGGCAGCGCCTCGCGTACGGTCCGGCCGGTCACGGAGGTGAGCAGGGCGTCGGCGTGCGCTTCGTCCACCACCCGCGCCAGGGCCGGATCGTCTTGGCAGTAGCCGGGCACAGCCAGGCGCAGCACCTGAGTGCCGGGCAGGATGCTGGAGGGAAGGCCGCGCTCGTCGACGACGATCAGGCCAGGCAGATCCTGCTCGGCCAGCAGCCGGGCGGCTTCGATCACCGCGGTGTCCAAAGTGACCGTGGGGAAGTCGGTGAGCAGGTCGCGAGCGCGCATGGCGGACGCCTTTCCGGGACGACGGCAGACATTGCCGACCAGACTTCCCGGCGCACCTGTAGGGAACCTATCAACCAGCGTCAAAATCAGCGAGGGCGCCGTGCCTACGGTCAGCCTCGACCCGCCGCCCGAAACGCCTCCACCCTGATCCTCCGGCGCTCATCCCTGGCCCGTCGCCACCTCCCTACGGCAGCGGACACCGCCAGCGGGCTACTGCTGGCCGGGGCTGCGCAGCGGCCGGAAGTTGCCCTCCCGCACCGCCTCGGGCAGGGAGAAGTTGTAGCAGCCCAGGAAGTTCAGCCACTCAAAACCGAGTGGGACAAACGGGCGATGTCAGCGGTGGCGATCTTCTTGCCGTCGCTCCTGATCTGCTCCAGCGCCCGGGCCGTGTAGATCGTGTTCCACAAGATGCAGACATTGGTCATCAACCCCAACGCCCCTAGTTGATCTTCCTGGCCTTCCTTGTACTTCTGCCGCAGCTCGCCTTTCTGCCTGTGGAAGATCTTGCGGGCCAGGGTGTGGCGGGCCTCTTGCCGGTTCAGCTGGGTGTTGACCCGCCGGCGCAGCAGCTCGTCGTTGAAGTAGCAGGCCAGGTAGACCGAGCGATCCAGCTTGCCCAGCTCCATCAGCTTGGCGCTGGATTTCTGACCGACGAAGAGTGGGCACGGCTGGAGCCGCTGCTCCCGGTGAGCACGGGGGTGGGGCGCGGTGGAATGACCATCGGACACTGGTCAACGGGATCTTCCACCAAACGCGTACCGGCTTCCCCTGGCGGCCCCTCCGACATGGCTCTGCACCTGCGCGGCCAGAATCTCACGCTGCGCGACATCGTCGCCCGGCTCGTCATCACCAGCGACGCAAAAAGGGCCGTCTTCCCTCGGCCGCGACCGTGCTTCGCGTGCTGCACGATCACAACCAGCAGACCCCGATCTGACCGGCCGGGCCCGTCGAGGCCCCGGGGACGGCTGAACGCGGGAGCTATCACAGGCGGATCGCCCCCGGCGCGGGGAGTGTAGAGCGGGAACCGCCGACGTCCAGCCTCCACCAGGCGGTCATCGTTCACCGTGATCCGCCACTGGCCCAGGGCGACCATGCCCATACCAGCCCGGCAGCCACGGCTACTACGTTTCATCCTTGTCGTCGGCTCATCCTTGCTGTCGGCCTTCAGCGGGTGGCGGACTTGGCGGCCGTGGCCGTGTTCAGGTCCTTGGCCTGCCAGCGCTCGCCGGTCTCGACCCCCAGCCACTGGTCATCGGGCTGCTCCCGGTTACCACGCGATGGGGCCGAGGCGATCGATGAAGATCCCGGTCGGTCCGTCAGGGGCGAGCGTCGCCAGCTCGATGATCGGATCACTGCCCTCGGTGACCGTCAGCTCGCCGGTACGGCGGTTCATGTCGGTGGCGGTGAACTTGCCGGTGGCTATCTCGCCGGGGGTCATGGCGTTGAACTTGATGGCCGGCAGCGCCTGGGCGTATCGGACGGTGATCATGTTCAGTGCCGCCTTCGACGAGGTGTAGGCGAGTTCGTACATCTTCGAGACGGCTTGCGCGGGGTCGGTCACGACCCCGATGCACCCCCCGGCGCCGGTGACCATCACCACCCGCGGGTTGTCGGCCGCCTGCAGCAGCGGCAGGAACGCATGCGTGACCCGGACCGGCCCGTACACATTGGTGTCGTAGACGGCGTGGATGTCCTTGGCCGTCGCGTCCGCCGGGTTGACACCGCCGCCCGGCGTGCCGGCGTTGTTGATCAGCACGTCGATCCGGTCGGTGTGCCCCCGGACCAGCCGCACAGCCCCGGCGACCGACTCCTCCGAGGTCACGTCCAGCGGAACCATGATGACGTGTGCGCCGCCGGCGGCCAGCTTCTGCGCGGCGGCCCTTCCCCGGTCCTCGTCACGCGAGCTGAGGAACACCGTCCAACCCAGCGCCCCGAGCCTGCGCGCCGTCTCGTAGCCCAGGCCCTTGTTCGCTCCGGTGATCAATACTGAGGTCATGTTCTCTCCTGATGTCGTGGTGCCTACGGCCATGTGACGGCGCCGACCCGATTCCTGTGACACTGCGGACATGTGATGCAGCCCACGGGCGGTGGTCGTCACAGACCCGGCGGGATCGGCGTCCTGTGTGCAGGCACCGTCGAGATCAGCGTGGAGGGCCGGCCATGCGTAGGGGCAGAAGTGAAGTCGTTCAGCGAGGCTAGGCAATCGTGATGTGGAGTCCGACACAACCGCTGGGAATGTGATACGACGCGTCGATCGCTATGCCGCGACGGCCAGGCGAGCCTGTCTTCACAGATCACGACCAGTCGTCGCCCAGGCTCACGGCCAGTGCGGCCACCGCCGTGGCGGAGAATCCGGTCCAGTTCACGAGCTTGCGCGAACCCACTCGCAGGTGCGCAAGGACCGCGCCGATGAAGTAGAGCACGAGGCCGGCAGCGGCGAGTGTTCCCAGCATGGGTACGGCGAAGCTGCCCAGCAGCCCCAAAGAGCCCGCCGCCAGCAACATGCCCAGCACCGGGACCCATGACCGTGGCAGGCGCTTCATGTCCGCTTGAGCCTTGGGAAATTCGTGGCCGATCAGATAGACGACGGCGGCGCTGCCATTCAATAGCGAGGCGAAGATGGTGACGGTGATGTAAGCGGCGAACATGGGCTGCCCTTCTCGACCTCAGCTTGCGGGGACGCCAGAACGGCACGGGCCGTGCCGTTGAGGGCAGCATGGTCGGACGGAGCCGCACCTGAGTCTGCTGTTCCTCGACGCGGTTCTCAGCCTGAACACCGGAGGCCTGGACCACCCCGACACGGGTGACATCGTGGCCGATCTACGCGAGGTGATGACCAGGGCCGTCGGCCTGCTGGGCGGGCCCCCTGGGGCCCGCTGTACCAGGACCTCATCGGCGAAGCACAGCACGATCCCGAGGTCGCCGTCGCACTCAACCGGCGTTTCCTCGAGCCGCAGACCGCCAACACCCTGGCTCGCCTCCGGGCCGTCAAGGACCAGGGTCAACTCGCTCCCAATGTCGACCTGGACCTGGCGTTCGAGATCCTGTCGGGCCCTTTGTACTACCGACTGCTGATCACGCAGCAGCCGTTGACGCACGCCTACATCGACCGCGTACTCCATGCGCTCTTCGCCGGGATGAGCCCCAGACAGCAGACGCGATGAGCGAACGGTCGAGCGACTGGTCCGCCCCCTTCTTGACCTGGTTCGGCCCCTTGCCTCCAGCGCGGACGCGCTGGAGGCAAGGTCTGACCTACCCGCCCGCTATGGGCGCGGACGGAGGTGTGGTCCCACCCGGGGCAGGGCTTACTCCTGCACCATGGACAGGGCGCGGGATGGGCACAGGGTGACGGCGTGGCGTGCCTGTGCGGCACTCTGGTCGTCGGGGTGCTGGGTCAGCAGGACCACGATGCCGTCGTCGTCCTGGTCGAAGACGGCCGGTTCGGCAAGGACGCACTGGCCGGAGCCGACGCAAAGGCTGGTGTCCGCTTTGATCCGCATCACGGCCTGCTCACCAGGTGACCGGGAGCTCGTGAACACCGTAGATGACGGCGTCGCTCTTGAACGGCAGGTCCTCAGCCGGTACGGCGAGGCGAAGGGTGGGAATGCGACGGAACAGGGTGTCGAAGACGATCTGCAGTTCCATCCGGGCCAGGTTCTGGCCGAGGCACTGGTGGGGGCCGAAGCCGAAGGCCAGGTGGTGGCGGGCCCCGCGCTCGAGATCGAAATCGCCCGGGTCCTTGAACGCCGCCGGGTCCCAGTTGGCCGACAGCATCGAGACGATGACGCCCTCGCCGGCCTTGATGCTCGCCCCGCCGATCTCCACGTCTTCGGTGGCCACCCGGGAGGTGACTCCGTCGGCGATGGTGAAGTAGCGCAGCAGTTCCTCCACGGCCATGGGCGTCCTGCTCGGGTCGGCCGTGATGAGGGCCAGTTGCTCCGGGTGGGAGAGCAGCCCGACCACGCCGAGCGAGATCATGTTCGCCGTGGTCTCGTGCCCGGCGGTCAGCAGCAGGAAGGCCAGGCTCACCAGGCCCGCGTGGTCGAGGGTGCCCTGCTGGCGTTGCCGGGCGATCTGCCGGCCCAACAGATCGTCGCCGGGTTCGGACTCCTTGCGGGTGATCAGGCCGTCGATGTAGACACGCAGTTCGGCCAAGGCTCGCTGGCGGTCTTCCAACGAGGTCTTGCGCACCATCATGGCGGTGCGGCTCTGGAAGAAGTCGTGGTCGGTGTAGGGGACGCCGAGCAGTTCGCAGATCACCAGGGAGGGCACCGGCAGGGACAGCGCCTGCACCAGGTCGACCGGTCGCTGGCCGGTGGCGAGCATGTCGTCGATGAAGTGGTCGACGATGTCCTGGATTCGCGGGCGCAGCGCGGCCAGTCGCCTCACCGTGAACTCGCTGATCACCGAACGGCGGGCCGCGGAGTGTTCCGCGCCGTCCATGCCGAGCATCAACGGCGGCTGGCTGCGGAGCTGCTGGAGGGTCGCCGCATCGAGGGTGAAGAGCGGGAAGCCGTCCTTGCGCTTGTCGGAGGAGAAGCGGGGGTCGGCGAGAACGGCACGACCTTCCGCATGTCCGGACACCCACCACGCCTCGCCGCCGCTGGCCAGGCGCACCTTGCTGACCGGCGCCTGCTCGCGCAGCCGCTCGTAGGCGGCGGGCGGGGCGAACGGGCAGCCCCGCTCGACCGGCAACTCCAGGTCGGCGAGTTCACCGGCAACGCTCTTCGTCATCAATGACCTCCCAGTGATAGGTATGTCTGACTTGTTCTGCTTGTAGACGGCCTCAATGGTGTGATCGACACCGCCGGCACCGGCTTCCGGGCCTGTCGGATCGTCTTGGCAGGATGAGAGGCTCATGTTGTGCCACCGTCGGGTCCGGGGCGCTCCGAGGCTGCCAGCCGGCTCGTCACCGGCGCTCATCGCAGGGTGAGCGAGGTCTCCGATGCGCTGCGATCGGCATCTCCGGGTTGCGGACGCGCGGGAGAGGCCGGTGACGCGGGCGTCCTCGCGGATCTCGCGGCGACGGTGGCGGCACGGCGCGCGCGCAGGCCGCCGACCAGGCACAGCACGACACCCAGCGTGAGCCAGGACAGCAGGACGATGACGGACTGGGCAGCGCCGCGGCCGTCGAAGAACGCGGTGGAGCGCAGCAACTGCCCACCCGACCCGGGCGGCAGCAGCCGGCCCAGCATGCCGGACCAGCCGGGCAGCATCTCGGGTGCGGTCGCTGCGCCTGACAGGGGATTGCCGATGAGCATCATGGTGACGGCGCCGAGACCGAAGCCGACGAACCCGAGCAGTGCATCCAGCCCGAGGATGCTCAGGGAGGTGGCCGCGATGGTCAGGGCGACGGCGCCGCTGTTGGCCCAGTAGGAGCCGCCCAGCGAGCCGAGCCAGAACTGCAGGATCGCCGCCGCAGCCATGCCGCCGGTGACCGCGAAGGCGAGCGCTCCGGTGACCCGGCGGGTCGCGCCCCGGACGAGTCTGGTCAGCAGGACCGCGGCGAGCAGACCGACCATCACGAGGGGAAGGGCTCCGGCAGCCAGGCCGGCGCCACGCGGGTCGTCGGCCGGCAGGGCGGCGAGGTCGCGGATCGCGGCCTTGGCGCCGCCGGTCTGTGCCTGCGCCTGGCTGAGCCCGGCCGCGACGCTCTGCAGGGTCTGGGCGATCGCTCCGCTGGCGGCGGAGGCGATGACGACCTGCGGGGCGCCGGAGCTGACGTCGATCGCCCCGTACACCTCCCGGTCGCGGATCAACCGTTCGGCGGCCGCGGTGTCGGCGACCTCGGTGATTTCGAAGGCGTCCGGCAGGCGCTGGGCGAGGGCGGTGCTGACCTGTTTGACTGCGGCGGCCGGCCCGGCGACGGCGATCGGCACATCGTGTACCGACGAACGCACCGACGGCCAGGCGAAGGCGGTGAGCAGCACACCGGTGATCGCTGTGAGCAGGACGACTGCCTTGGCCACTGCCGGCCAGGGTGACGGCGATGTGGCGGCTGCCAGAGGGGCTGGGGCCTGGGGGGCCATGTCTACTCCTCGAAGAGAACGTTTGCGTGATGACGGGGCGGGTCGGTACGCGCTTGTGCCGATGAGCGGATGCCTCGCCGGGCTGCTCAGCACTGTCGAGATACCGCGATCAAGGCACGGCGGTTGCAGCTCTACTTCAGCGTGAGCGGGATCTCCGACGTGATGCGCGTCAGCTTCTGCGGGTTGCGGACGTAGTAGAGGCCGGTGATGCGGGCGTCCTCCACGCGGGCTGCTATGACGCCGTCGATCTCGCCGTCCACGCGCAGGAGGAGGGCCGGGTTGCCGTTGACCACGGTGGACTCGCTGGTGAGCGCGATCTGGGCCTTGCCGAGGCCGCTGACGATCATGCGGGCCACCTTGTCGGCGCCGATGATCGGCTGCGGCGCGGCCTGCTTTACGCCGCCGCCGTCGCTGATCAGGACGACCTCGGGGGCGAGCGCGTCGAGCAGGCCCTGCAGATCCCTGGCTTCCAGCGCGCGCTGGAAGGACGCCACAGCCGCCCGGGCCTGGCTCGGGGAGACCACCTCACGAGGCCGCCGGGCATCGACGTGCCGGCGGGCGCGGTGCGCGATCTGGCGTACGGTCGCCTGGGTCTTGCCGACGGCTTCCGCGATCTCGTCGTAGCCGACGTCGAAGACCTCGCGCAGCACGAAGACGGCACGCTCGGTCGGCGACAGCGTCTCCAGGACGAGCATCAGCGCGATCGACACACTCTCGGCCAGCTCGGCCTCCTCGGCCACGTCCGGCGTGGTGAGCAGCGGCTCGGGCAGCCAGGGGCCGACATAGGCCTCCTTGCGGCGCTTCAAGGCGCGCAGCCGGTCCAGCGAGCGCCGGGTGGCGATCCGGACCAGGTAGGCGCGCTGGTCCTGCACCTGGTCCATGTCGACCTTGACCCACCGCAGCCAGGTCTCCTGCAGGACGTCTTCGGCGTCGGCCGCTGAGCCGAGCATCTCGTAGGCGACGGTGAACAGCAGGTTGCGGTGGACGACGAACGCCTCGGTGGCAGGGTCCATCCGGCCGGCACCAGCCGTCGGCTCGGTCGGACCCGTCGTTGCCTCGCTGCGCTCGTTCATTGCCGCTCCTGCCTGTTCGCTTCTCACCTTGCTTCATGCACAAGGCGCCGGCACCCACCGCTGTGTGACACCCGGCATCGGTGACACACGTCACATGACCGCACTGTCACAAAGCGCGGGGCGCCGACGCCGCATGGTCGTCAGGACGCCGCACGAACGGCGCCCGCGTCCCACATCTCCACGAGTGATCGCCTTGACCCCGTTGCGTGGTGACCGCCGCGCGACTCATACCGCAGAAAGAACGGAACGCACATCATGAGCAAGGTCTGGTTCGTCACCGGCTCGTCGCGCGGCCTGGGCCGCGACTTCGTCGAGGCCGCCCTGTCGCGCGGCGACAAGGTGGCTGCCACCGCCCGCAACACCGCAAGCCTGGACGAACTGGTCGCCACCTATGGCGACGCCGTACTCCCGCTCGAGATGGACGTGACCGACAAGGCCGCCGTCTTCGAGGCCGTCAAGCGGGCCAAGCAACACTTCGGCCGCCTCGACGTCATCGTGAACAACGCCGGCTACGCCATGATCGGCGCGATCGAGGAGCTGACCGAGCAGCACCTGCGCGACCAGCTGGAGACCAACCTGTTCGGTGCGGTGTGGGTGATCCAGGCCGCTCTGCCCTACCTGCGCGAGCAGGGCGCGGGCCACATAATCCAGATGTCCTCGGCCGCCGGGCTCATGGCGTTCCCCCTCGGCGGCGCGTACCACGTCTCCAAGTGGGCCGTGGAAGCCCTGAACGAATCCCTCGCCCAGGAGGTCGCCGACTTCGGCGTCAAGGTGACCATCATCGAACCCGGCGGCTTCGCGACCAGGAACGGCAAGAACCCCGATCCCCTCGCCAACGGCCACATGGCCGAGCCCGACCCGGCCTATGACGCTCTGCGCCTGCGCATCGCCGGGATCGCCGGCAAGCAGCCCGCCGGCGACCCGGCCGCCGCCGCCCAGACCCTCCTCAAGATCGTCGACTCCGACAACCCGCCCCTGCGGGTGCTGTTCGGCCTGGGCTTCTACCCCATGATCCAGCAGGTCTACGCCGACCGGCTCAAGACCTGGGCAGACGGACAGGACCTCTCGGCCCAGGCCCACGGCAACCTCGACCAAGAAGAGCGCTGACCCGTTGCAGAGTCGACCCACCCGAAGCAAGCCAACCGACAGGAGCAACACATGAAGCACCGCATCGTCGTCCTCGGCGCCGGCTATGCCGGGGCCTACGTGGCCGGGAACCTGGCCCGCCGGCTGTCCCCGGCGGACACCGAGATCACCGTCGTCAACGCCGAGCCGGACTTCGTCGAGCGGCTGCGGCTGCACCAGCTCGCGGCCGGCCAGCAGATCGAGGCTCCCGCACTCGCCGACGTCTTCGCGGGCACCGGGATACGGCTGCGCCTGGCTCGTGTCACCGCCGTCGATCCCGAGCGCCAGGTCGTCGCCATCGCTGACGCCGACGGCGGCGGCGAGCTCGGCTACGACACGCTGGTCTACGCGCTCGGCAGCCACGGCGACGACTGCGGCGTCCCCGGCGTGGCCGAGCACGCCTTCGACATCGCCGCCCGGCCCTCGGCGCTACGCCTGCGCGAACGCCTCGACAGCCTGGACAGCCTTGGCGAAGGCGGGAATGTGGTGGTCGTCGGCGACGGGTTGACCGGCATCGAGACCGCCACCGAGATCGCCGAATCCCGCCCCGGCCTGTCGGTGGCGCTCATCGCCCGCGGCGAACTGGGCGCCCGGCTCTCCGACGGAGCACGCAGCCACCTGCGCCAGGCCTGCGACCGGCTGGGCATCACCGTCCTGGAGCACACCAGCGTCGAAGCCGTCGAAGCGATGCGGGTGCTGTGCGCCGACGGCACCGCCCTGACATCCGAAGCGACCGTGTGGACGGCCGGGTTCGCGGTCAACCCCATCGCCGCCGCCAGCGGACTGGAGGTCACCCAGAACGGGCGGATCATCGTCGATGACACCATGCGGTCGATCTCGCACCCGAACGTCTACGCCGCCGGCGACAGCGCCCACGCCATCGGCGACAACGGCCGGCCGCTGCCGATGTCCTGCGCATCGGCCGGCGCCACCGGCCGGCAGGCCACGGACGCCATCGTGGGCCGCCTGACCGGCGGCAAGATCGCCAAGAGCAAGCTCGACTACCCGGGCAACCACATCAGCCTCGGCCGGAAGGACGGGATCCTGCAGCCGGTCGACGGCGAAGCGCAGGCCAAACCGACGTACGTGGGCGGCCGGAAGGCCGCGCGCATCAAGACGGGCATCCTGAAGATCTCGCTGTGGGGCGTCTCCCACCCCACCTTCGGCCTGCCCAAGCGCAAGCGCCGCCTGGCCGCCTTCGAGGCGTGGGGCCGCGTCCCCGAGTCCTTCGTCCGCTGAACCGTAATGATCAATTCGGTGAAAGGGCCGGCCGCCGTGCCTGGGCTCGCTCGCATGGCACTGAGCACTTCCGCCGTCTAGAGATGAGGAACTCGTATGAAAAGACAGCAACGTCGATCAGTCGGGGCGATCGCCGCCCTGGTGCTCGGCGCGGCACTGACCGTAACGGCGTCGCCGTCGCTCGCAGCGGCGGCCGAGCCCGTTCCCGCTCCGGTGGGCACAGGCAAGCCACCAGCGGCGCCCGCCTTCCCGACGTTCGTGCGGCTGCCGGCCGATCAGGCGGCGCATTCGGACGCGCGCCAGGAATGGTGGTACCTGGTCGGACACGTCAACGCCCGCGGCCACCGGTTCGGCTACCAGGTCACGATCGGCGGCGCCGGACGACCACAGGTCATGATCGCGATCTCCGACAAGACGACCGGCGCGTTCTACACCGAAAGCAACAGCTACTCGCTCGACCAGACCAGCATTTCCACTACCGAACTGGACATTCGCACGCCCACGGCGATGCTGTCCGGCCCCATGGAGGCGATGCGCCTGCGCGCCACGCTGCCGGTCGGCGAGATCGACCTGACACTCAAGGCGCAGGGGCCGGTGCTGTACAACAACGGGACTGGGCTGATCCCCTTCCTCGGCGGCACGAGCTACTACTACTCCCTGCCCAGCCTGGCGACTCAGGGAACGCTCAAGGTGAACGACCGCACCTATCCGGTGACCGGGCAGTCATGGTTGGACCGCCAGTGGGGCACGTGGGACTGGAGCACCATGCGCAAGTGGACCTGGATGGCCGTGCAGCTGTCCAACGGCGACCGGGTCAACCTGTGGGACCTGTTCGCCGAGGGGAACGAGTTCCCCTACGCGACCGTGCTGCGCCGGGACGGAACCCACGAGGTCGTCGCGGTGAATCCGCTCGCCGACACCACCTCCGGCTTCTGGACCAGCCCCACCAGCGGGCAGCGGTACGGCACACGGTGGAGCGTGAACATCCCCGCGCTGGACGCCGGCCTCACCGTCATCTCCCGGCCCGGGCACGAACTCCAAAGCGCTTTCGGCGGCCTCTACGAGGGCGCGGCCACCGTCACCGGACGGTACCGGGGCAAGCCGATCACCGGGCAGGCGTTCGTCGAGCAGAACGGCAACTGGCGATAGCGCCGCTGACAGACGCCCGGCCCTGAACGGCCCTGAAAGGCCAGTTCCGCCCCATCACCACATCACACCTGAAACCCTCCTAGGCGCTCCGCGTCGGCACCTCCACCGCTCCGCTGTGCTCCGGTTCGCCCAAAACGATCGAAAGGATCCCCCATGTCCGTCGGTCTCCTGCTCGCCGCACCCGAGGCCGTGGAGCTCTCCGTCGCCGCCGCTGGCTACGACATCGGCTCCGGGCGCACGCTGCCCACAGTGGCCGTCGTGGTGGGACTGATCAGCGTGGTCATCGGCGGGCTGGCCCGAGCCCGCTCCACGGGACGTATCGGCGTCGGCAACCGGCGCGCCAGCGCCGCCACGGCCCTGACACTCGGGCTGACCAGCCTGATTATCGGTGGACTGCATGCGGCCAACTCCGCCGGCGGCTTCGGTACCGGCAACGGGCTGGCTGCGGCCATCTTCGCCCTGCTGCTCGGGCTGATCGGCATGGTCCTGGGTGGGCTGGCCCTGTCCCGAGCCCGCCGCACCGCCTGACTCGAACAATGCTCGGCTTCACCGTCGCCTCCGACGCGGGTCCGTGTCGGATGTGGTGACGTCTGAGCATCTCCAGTCGTGGGCGGCCGGGTTGGATGAGCTGTTCGCGCGGGTGGCCAGCCGTTTCGGGCGGGTGGAGCCGCGTCGGCAGGCGCGGGCGTATCTGGTCGGGTTGCTGGCGCCGGTGAAGCGGAAGAACGGCTGGCAGCTGGCCGAGGCCGCGGGTGATGCGCAACCTCATCGGATGCAGCGTTGACCTGCGCGGGCGGTCCTCATGCGATCCCATCCTGGATGGGGCGGATCGGGACTCGCCCCGCGCGGGGGGTGGCCACTTCTTTGCCTGAGGCATGTCGTGATCAGGCTGTATGGACAGTGACGCCGGACTGCGTAGCACGTATACCGTTCGCCTGGCCAGCGGCAGGCGTCGTCCTGCCGGCGATTTTGCCGACACGATCAAGACCGGCCAGGCATGTGGGTGAGCCGACGATCTAGGCTGCCAGCGGTTCCGAACCTCCCGAGCGAGCAGGCCATTAAATCCTCCTGCTCGCCCGGGCCTTGCAGGACGCGACCGTGTCCTCCTGTCTACGCCGGCCTCGTCGGCGTAGACAGGAGTGTCCTGGTCACGGTCATAACGCGGATTGTCCCCGCTGAAGAGGGACTGCCCCGAGCGGAGACCGTCAGCTGATGTCGAACAGGACGTCGACCCAGTAGTTCGTGCCCTGATAGGTGCTGGTGGGGAAGGTGTTGGACGCGCCGTAGGCGTACACGCCGTTGGAGCCGGCGACGCCGCCGTTCTCCAGCGCGGTCAGCGGGTGGTTGCTGTGCGCGTTGAAGAACCCCTGCTGGGTGTACGAGAAATGCCCCGATGGGGCGAAATAGGAGGCGACATAAATGGTGTCGGCGCTGAGGGCGACCGGTGAGGAGAAGTACGCCTGCTGCCAGCCGCTCGCGCTCTCACCCGAGAAGGTGACGGTGGCGAGCTGCGTGCCGCCGGTGGTCCACAGGCTGCCGACGTGGGTGCCGGTGTTCTGGGAGCCCTTGTAGAAGCGGATGCCCCTGGCGGTCCCCGCGACTGCGGTCCGGAACTTCACCCCGAGCGTGACCGGGTCGGTGCTGGGGTGATTCTCCACGGCGGGGGTCGCCGCGTCGGTCCATATGGCGTCGGAGCGCAGGAAGACCGGTTCGACCCAGTAGTTGGTGGCCTGGTAGGTGGTCGACGGGAACGCGTTCGTCGTGCCGTAGGTATAGAGGCCGTTGCCGGCCCCGGCGGTACTGGCCGGCGCGGTCAGGGGCGGGTTGTTGCGGTCGGTGGCGAAGTAGTTGAGCGTGTAGGAGAAGTGCCCGACTGGCGCGAAGTACGAGGCGATGTAGGTGGTGTCGGCGTCGATCGGCACCGGTGAGGAGAAGGTCGCCTGTTGCCAGCCTGATGCGCTCTCGCCGGTGAAGGTGACGGTGGCGAGCTGTGTGCCGCCGGTGGTCCACAGGGCACCGAAGTGGGTGCCGGTGTTCTGGGACCCCTTGTAGAAGCGGATTCCCTGCACGACTCCGGACGTGGAGGCGCGGAACCTGACCCCGAGCGTGACGGGGGCGCCGCTGGTGTGGTTCTCGACTGCCGGGGTCGCCGAGCTGGGCCACAGGGTGTTGGTGACCACGTGGTTCACCCCGGCTGAGGTGCTCGGGGCGAGGGTGACGAGGGCCTCGCTTTCGAAGGCCTGGCCGCCGAGGAAGACGGCCGTGAGGCGGTGGGTGCCGCCGCTCAGCGCCGAGGTCTGGAGCTGGGCGTGGCCGTTCGCGTCGATGAAGTCCGTGCCGAGCAGCGTGGTCCCGTCCTTGAAGGCCACCTTTCCCTGCGGGTCGATCAGGGAGGGATCGACGCTGACCGTGGCGGAGAGCGTGACCTGCTGCCCTTCGACGGATGAGCCGGAGGGCGAGACGCTCAGCGTCGTCTGCGACGGCACGTCATCGGGCACCGAGACGCGGGTGTTGGGGCCGGACGTGGTGCCCTGGAGCGTGACGTTGTTGGTCAGGGCGAAGACCCGGCCGGTGACCGCGGCCCCCGAGCTGACCGTGGCGGCGTTGTTGGCCAGCACGTTGCCGCGGAACGTCGAGCTGACGCCGAGGGTGGCCGTGCCGGTGATCTGGAAGAAGACGTTGTCCGTCTGCGCGCCGTTGACCAGGTTGAGGTTGCTCACGGTGGCGGTCGTCAGGGTGGCCGCGCGGAAGATGAAGATCGCGTTCGGGTCCGCCTCGGCGTCCAGGGTGAGCGTGCCGTTGATCTGGAAGGTGGTGCCGGACGACGGGACGTAGACGCCCGGCCCCTTGACCGTGCCGCCGAGCTGCGCGGCCACGCTCGCGGTGACGCCGCGGCCCGCGGCATTGTTGTAGGCGGCGACCGCGTCGGTCTTGGCCGACGCGGCGGTGGCGTCGCCGGCGTGGATCGTGCCGATCACCTGGCCGGGCGGGAACCCGGACACCACGGTGCCCGGGCTGGTGCCCAGGTCACCGGTGACGGTGGTGTTGTCGGCGTTGGCGACCGCGCCGCCCGCCAGGACCGCGAACCCGGCCGCGTTCCCGAGCGGGATCAGCGGCGCGGCTACGGCCCTGTCAGGCATCACCGCGAAGAGACCTGTCGCGAGGATGATCGGGATCGCCGCCAGCGCGGTGCGGCGCGCGCCCGGCCGGCGCGCGGGCAGCGCGCGGCGGGAGCGGAGGCGGGCGAGCGGCGCCGGTGACGGCGAGCCGAGCGGCCCTGAAGTGCGGTGCGACGGGGCGGGTGTCGCCGAGGTACGCCCCTGCGAGGGGAACACACCCCCGTTGTACTGCTGTCATGGCGCTGAGTAACTGAGCTGCTATGCCACGTCATGCTAACTATGGGCCAGCTCACCCTTACGGTAAGTTGGCGAAACGTTGGATCTCGTCCGTGCGTCCGGACACGATGACATGGCTTCCGCGGCGCCCGGGGATCCTCGTCGTCGCCGGGGCCGGGAGGTGGTGGAGCTCTGGGGTATTCCATCCGTCGTGATCGGCTGACCAGCATTTGATCGGACACAAGCCGCAGCGGCGACCGATTGATCACTTACGGTGTTAACGTCTGCGTGACCTCCCGTTCCACCTACAGGTACAGGTACAGGAGGACATGCCCATGAGGAGACGCAGCCTCGCGTTGCTGACGGCGCTCGCCACGGTGAGCGGGACGGTGGCGATCACGGGCGGAGTGGCGGGGCCCGCCTGGGCGGACACGTGCGCGGAGGACGTGGCCTGTGCCACCACCACGACCTTCGACGTGAGCGTCGGTGCGCTGGAGGTCACCGTGCCGGACACCGCCGATCTGGCCAACGACGCCGCACCCGGCGGATACGCCTACGGGCAGCTCGGGGCGATCACGGTCACCGACGCCCGCGCGTCGGCCACGCCCGCGTGGACCGTGACCGTGAGCAGCACCGACTTCGTCACCGGCGGCGGCGACGACCCGGGCGAGACCATCGACAACGGCGACGTCTCCTACTGCTCCGGAGCCGCCACCGCCACCACCGGCACCGGGACCTTCACCCCGGGCCAGACCGGCTGCGCCGCGCCGCCCCCGGCGACGGGGCAGACACTCGGCGTGAGCCGCACGGCCTTCAGCCACACCGACGGCACCGGCAACAACTCCGCGACGTGGAACCCGCTGCTCACCGCACGTCTGGACATCAGCAACATCGGCGGCCAGTACACCGGCACCATCACCCATACGGTGACCTGACCGCGTGGGCGAGCACCGCGCGATCCTCCGCTGGGCGGGGCTGCTGGCCGCGCTCGTCCTTGCGCTGACCGGTGCGCCGGTGTGGGCGGCGGATGCTCCGGACGGCTCGGACGCGGGCCGTCCGGACCGGACCGGCTCCGGCGGGATCGGCCTCGGCATCAGGCTGTTGGAGGCCTCCTCGAACCGGCGGGACGACCCCCGCGCCCGGGTCTTCATCGTCGACCACATGAACCCGGGCAACAGGATCACCCGCCGGTTCGAGGTTCGAAACCCCTCGAGTCACTCGCAGCATGTCCGGGTGTACGCGGGCGCCGCGCAGATCGTCGACCACGAGTTCGTGCCGGCGGCGGATCGGGACGCCAACGAGATCAGCTCGTGGGTGTCGATCGACCGTCCCGACATCGTCGTCCCTGCGCACGGCCGGGCCGAACTCCGGGCGACGATCGACGTCCCCGGGTCGGCCTCCAAGGGGGAACGGTACGGCGGCATCTGGGCCGAGGCCCGATCCTTGGCCGGGCCCCGCCGCAACATCGAGATGGTCAACCAGGTGGGCATCAGGCTCTACCTCGACATTGGCCCGGGCGGCGACCCGCCCTCGGACTTCGCGATCGACCAGCTCACTCCGGGACGCACCGCCGACGGCGTGCCGATCGTCAAGGCGACGGTACGCAACACCGGCGAACGCGCGCTCGACCTCGGCGGCAAGCTGTGGCTGTCTGAGGGAGCGGGCGGGCTCCGGGCGGGCCCTTACCAGGCGCGGACCGGGACGACCCTGGCGCCGGGCGACAGCGCGCCCGTCATGGTCAACCTCGATCCCCGGCTGCCCGAGGGGCCGTGGCAGGTCAGGCTCACCCTGGAGAGCGGCCGGGTCCGGCACACGATCACCGGTAGGCTCACCTTTCCGGCACAACCGGGAACGTGGGGACTGCCGGCCGTCCTGGACAGCCTGTTCACCAGTCCTGTCATGGTCACGGCCGCCGCCGGGGCCGCCGCAGCCGTCGCGCTGTGTGTCTTGCTTATCCTGCGCCGGCGCGCCCACAGCCGCCACAACTAGACGAGTAGCTCCGATGCGGCTCAGGGGTGTAGGCAGGTGACGGGTGCGCCGGTGTTGCGGTGCCATTTCGCGCAGATCATCGCCACGATGCGCTGGGCCGCGCGGACGACGACGCCCTCGACGGTGCGGCCGCCGTGCTGTTCGAGGTCGAGGTGGCCTTTGAGAATGTCCCACCGACTCGATCAGCTGCCGAACCGTCTCGAGTAGAGCTTCTTCCGGTTGCGAGGTGTCGCAGTTGCGATAGAAGAGTCGCAGCAGGCCAATACCGCGGTGGCAACTGCCGCGACGTGGATGACCTGGACACGCCGGACACCAGTGCCTCACCGCTCCCCACCGCCTCGGCGTAGCGCCGCCGGCGGCGGTGCGCGAGCGCCTCGCACGCCGGGCCGCAGTACAGCGCATTCGCGCGGGCGGTGGCCCACACCGGCCTACGGCAGTACCGGCAGCGTCCTTCCCATGGGCACCTCTACGGCAGGTTGGCGAAGCGTTCGACCTGATCCGTCCGGCCGGACACGATGACGACGTCGCCGTAGCCGAGCACGGTCTCCGCGGTGGCGTAGGTGAACTCCTGCCCCTGGCTCTTGACCGCGACGATGGTGACGCCGTACTTCCGCCGCAGGTCGGACTCCCCGAGCGGGATGCCCACGTACTGCTTGGGCGGAGGCGTCTTGGCGAGCGCGAAGTTGTCGTCCACCTGCATGAAGTCGAGCATCCGGCCGCTGATCAGGTGGGCGACCCGCTCGCCCATGTCGTGCTCGGGGAAGACGACGTGGTGGACGCCGATGCGGTCGAGGATGCGTCCGTGCTGCCGGCTGACCGCCTTGGCCCAGATGTGCTCGATCTCCAGCTCCACGAGCAGCGACGCGGTCAGGATGCTCGCCTCCAGGTCGCCGCCGATCCCGACGACGGCACGGTAGAAGTCGGGCACGCCGAGCTGCCGCAGCGCCTGCATGTCGGTGCAGTCGGCGGTGGCGATGTGGGTGATCTCGCCGGACAGGCTCTGCACCACCTTGGCGCGGTTGTCGATGGCCAGTACCTCGGTGCCGCGCCGGGTGAGCTCGACGGCGAGCGAACTGCCGAACCGGCCCAGCCCGATCACCACGACCGGATCGCTTGTCCTGTCAGCCAACGATGACCCTCTCCTCGGGGAGTTGGAAGCGGCGGGTACGGTCCTTCAGCGCGAGGGCGGAGCCCAGGGTGAGCGGACCGGTCCGGCCGACGAACATGAGCAGCACGAGCAGCACCTGCCCGGCCGGAGGGATGTCCGTGGTGACACCGGTGGAAAGGCCCACGGTGCCGAACGCCGAGACCGCTTCGAACAGCACCTGATCCAGGCTGTGCGGGGTGAGCGCGAGCAGCGCGTACGTGGACACGGCGACCAGCGCCACGCTGACGAGGCTGATCGAGATGGCCTGGCGCTGGGTGCTCTGCGGGAGGCTGCGGTGCCCGACGGTGACCTCGCGCTCGCCGCGCAGCTCGGCCCAGATGACGAAGGCCAGCAGCCCGAACGTGGTGACCTTGATGCCGCCCGCGGTGCCGGCGCTGCCACCGCCGATGAACATCAGCAGGTCGGTGGCCAGCCAGCTCGTGGGGTACATGCCGGCGAGGTCCAGGCCGTTGAACCCGGCCGTGCGCGGCATGACGGCGGTGAAGAACGCGGCCAGGACCTTGGCCTGGCCGTCGAGCGCGCCCAGCGTGCGCGGGTTGTCCCATTCGGCGGCCAGGAAGACCAGCGTGCCGCCGACGAGCAGGATCAGGGTGACGCCGACGGTGACCCTGGTCAGGACCGACCAGCGGCCCGGCCGCCGCCATGCCCGCAGCAGCTCGAACACCACCGGGAAGCCCAGCCCGCCCACGATCACCGTTACGGCGACGGTCAGGCAGATCCACGGGTCGGCGACGAACCGCATCAGGTTGTCCGGCCACAGCGCGAAACCGGCGCTGTTGAAGGCCGAGACCGCGTGGAAGACGCCCAGGTAGACGGCGCGGCCGAACGGCTCGCCATGACCGATGAGGAACCGGCCGGTGAGAACCACCGCCGCGGCCGCCTCGCACACCAGGCTGAAGACGACCACCTTGCGCACCACGTGCCGCAGGTCCGCCATGCTCAACGTCTTCGTCTCGGCCTGCGCGAAGATCCTGGCCCGCAGGCCGAGACGGCCGGCCACCAGGATGGTGAACAGCGTGGCGAGCGTCATGATGCCCAGCCCGCCGACCTGGATGAGACCGGCGATCACCCCTTCCCCGAACGCCGACCAGTGCGTCCCGGTGTCCACGACCACCAAACCCGTCACGCACACCGCCGAAGTGGAGGTGAACAGCGCGGTCAGTAGCCCCGCCGCTTCGCCCGACTCGGTGGCGATCGGCAGCGCCAGCAATGCCGTGCCGATCAGGACCACTGCCGCGAACCCGACGACGATCACCTGGGCCGGATGGTGGAAGCGGTTGAGGACGCCGGGGGCACGCCTCACGACTCGCCGCCCCGTCTGCGCAGCCGCCCGAACCAGGCGGGCACCTCGCGCTCGTCGTCGAAGCCGCGCGCCACGACGATGTCGGTGGAGGAGTGCAGCAGGATGGACAGCACGATCGTGACCGCGACGAGCTGGAAGACCTGCACGTTCGCGGCGATGCCGGAGCCCAGCACCAGCAGCCCGTACACCACCGACGCGAACCCCTTGGGACCGAACCACGCCACCGCCGCCTGCTCACGCACCGACAGACCGGAGCCCAGGAACGACAGCCAGATCGCGACCGGCCGGGCCAGCACCAGCGCGCCGAGCGCGAAAAGCCAGCCCGTCCAGCCCACCGAGCCGAGCAGCGCCGGCGTGATGAGCGCGCCGAACAGCAACAGCGCCGCCAGCTTGAACAGCTCCGCGATCAGCTCGCCGAAGTGCTCGAACGACTCGCGCTGCCGCGGGCCGAACGTGGCCACGGTGATGCCCGCCGAGAACGCGGCCAGGAACAGGTTGCCGTGCGTGGCCTTGCCCAGGGCGAGCACGAGCAGACCGATGGCCAGGGCGTTGAGCGGCTCGTACTGGGTGGAGGCGGCGAACCAGCGCGTCTGCTCCAGCTTGATCGCCAGCCAGGGCACGGCGACACCGATCAGGACGCCGACGCCGAGCTCCAGCCCCAGCTCGCCCAGGTGCAGGTTGTCCGCGCCCTGGGCGATGGCCAGGAACACGATGACGAACGGCAGCGCGAGCCCGTCGTTGATGCCGGACTCGACGTTGAGCAACTGCCGCAGCCGGGGCGGCACCTTCTCGTTGCCGACCAACGCGGCGGCGAACACCGGGTCGGTGGGCGCCAGGATGGCGCCGACGAGCAGCGACTCGATCCAGCCCAGCCCGGCCAGGTAGTGCGCTCCGACGGCGGTGATGACCAGCGTGAGCGGCAACCCCCACCCCAGCGCCCGGCCGGGCAGCCGCCACGCGGCGCGCAGGTCCTGCCAGCCCACCCGCATGCCGTCGCTGAACAGCACCGCGAACAACGCCAGCTCGGCCAGCGTGCCCACCAGCGGATCGGTCGCCTGCACCGAGACCACGCCCAGCACGCCGTCACCCAGGACGAACCCCGCGACCAGGAACAGCGCGGCCGTGGACAGGATCGTACGGTGAGCGAGGCTGGACAGGAGCACGGCGAGCAGCAGAACGCACGCGAACGCCGTCAACAGCGTGGCCAAGGGGAACCTCCGGTCGATGTCCGTCCAACGTGAAACCTTGCCGACCAGACTTCCCGGCGCACCGCGCCCACCGTAACGCAACCCCCCGACGCGCATTTACACGGGAGCCACGAGGGCGGGCCGCTCGGACGGCCGGAACGCCCCGCGCCTGCCGGCGAAGCCCGATGCGCCGGTCGCCGCTGGCCGCTGGCCGCTATGCCATGGAGTCTCGCGATGGGGCGCGACTTGCGCGCATTGATTCTTGCATTGAGCAAGAGTCGTGTACTGTCGTGTCCAGGTGAGCCGGGAAGTCTGGTCGGCGCTGTTTCGCTGTGCCGTCCAGAAGGTGGTCGAAGATGCCCCCGCCGCTCCGTCCCGTCGTTCACCTTCGCGTCGAAGGCGCTGGCACCCCATGACAGGAACATCAGGGCCGCCCCCCGGGCTCTCGGTGGACCGGTGGCTGTGCGGCCCGATCACCGTTCTCGACCTGGCCGGATCCCTCGATGCCGTGGACGCGCTGCGCCCCTACCTGGTGCCTCCACTGGCCCACCGTATGCCGATGATCGTTGTGGACCTGACCCGGCTGGAGACGGTCGCCCCCGAAGCGTTCGAGATGCTCGCCGACGCGTGCAGGCACGCCGACGAGGCAGGCGGACGGATGATTGTCGTCACCCGTCCCGGGACCGCGCCCGACACTCCGGACCTGATCTTGTCCTCCTCCATGGAGGGGGCTCTGGAGGCGTTCGTGATACCTGGCCGCGGAGGCCGCCACCGCAGCCGGGACCGCGCGGCGGGCGGTGTACAACAGGGGGATGGAACAGCGCCCCCCGACCCAGGTGGACGGTGACGAACTCGACGCCGTGACCTCCGCCGTCGTCACCGGCTCCCGCCTGCTGGTGGCCATCGCGGCGCGTTCCCTGGCCGGTGCGCAGGACAAGGTGACGCTGCCCCAGTTCCGCATGCTCGTGGTGCTCTCGGTCCACGGCGAGACCAAGCTGGTGAAAATGGCGGAGCTGCTCAACGTCAACAGCTCGACGGCCATGCGGATGGCCGACCGGCTGGTCGCCGCCGGGCTGATCGTCCGCGAGGTCAATCCGCACAATCGCCGCGAGAGCCTGATGCGGCTGACCGCGGAAGGGCGGCGGCTTGTGGACGAGGTGACCGGCCGCCGACGTGAGGAGATCGCGGTGATCCTCTCCCGCATGACGTCCGACGAGCGCAGCGCGCTCGTGGCGGCCATGGCCGCCTTCACACGAGCCGGTGGTGAACCGCCGGAGGACATCCGCTACCCACTGGGCTGGCCGGACGCCTGACGCGTTTGCAACCCAAGCCGAAGGCCGGCACGTCAGATCAGGAGACGTCGTGTGACGATGCGGGTGCCGACCTCGTGGTCGCACCAGAGCTGGAATTGGTCCAACAACCCGCAAGAACGGCTGAACAAGGAGATCCGCCGTCGCACCGACGTGGTCGGCATCGCCCCGACCGGTCCGCGATCGTCCGCCTGATCGGCGTTGCTCTAGCCGAACGGACCGACGAATGGCTCGACGCCCGCCGCTACATGGGCCTGGAAGCCCTCGCCGAAGCTCACCTGCGCGTCCCGCCCGGCGACACACCAGTGCGGCATCCACTCCCGCAGAAACCTATTGTTTGACCTGCACAGGATCCCACGAAGATCGATGGGGAGCGAGGTTGGCCAGACCGCGCTTGAGCACGGACCAGACCTGCTCCACCGGGTTGAGCTCCGGTGCGTAGGCGGGCAACTGAAACACCGTCAGCCAGGCACTGCGAGCGTCGATGTAGGCGCGCATCGCCTTGGACAGGTGCCGGCGGTCGTTGTCCCACACCAGCACGATCTTCCCGCCGAGCTGGGCGTGCGCGGCATCCAGCAGACCGGCGAATTGGCGCGGGCCAAAGCCCTTGATCTCACCCGAGCGGCCGCGTCGCAGCAGCGTGCGGAATATCAACGGGGTGCGCTGCCGCGGCCGGATGCAGGTCAGCGCGGCCAGGCTCACTCGCCCGTATCCCTTGCCGGTGACCTTGACGACCGGGGTCTTGCCGCGTGGAGCCCAGGTGCGCGCCTTGGGCGGGCGCAGGCTCTGGCCGGCCTCGTCCTCGAAAACCAGCCACGCACCCTGCTCAGCGACGGTCGCTTTTGATCCGCGGCCACTGCTCGGCCACCCACCGCTCGATCACCTCCTCATCGCGCTCAATGGCCCGATGCACCGGCACCTGCGGACTCCACCCGACGCGATGCAGCAGATACGACACCCCGCGCGGGGTATAGCGGACATGGAACAAGGTGGCGATCAGATCGGACACCCGCGCCAACGTCCAGCGCTGATCCTCCTCCCAGCCGTGCGCCGCCGGGCCACGCTCCAGCTCCGCCGCCAGCCGGGCCAGCCGACGCTCATCCAACCGGCACTTCTCCCCACCGGGTCCCTTGGAGGCCAACACCTGCGCACCACCCTGCTGCCAGGCTCTATGCCACCGACTGGCCGACATCCGCGTGATCCGAAACCGCCGGGCCACCTCCGCCGCCGAGACCCCTTGAGCGAACAACTCCACCGCCTGCAGGCGTAATCGCTCCCGCCGCTCGCGCTCCTCGGCGCTCAGCCCACCACCATGCGCATACCTCACCCACCGGGCATAACCCAGCCAGCCACCGCCGTCACTACCCCCGAACGGCTGTAACTCCTACCTTTCAATCTCAGTAGCATGTTCGGCTGTCAGCCTGTGTGATCAGGTTGGAGAAGGCGTTCTAGCGAGGTCAGGCGCCGTTGGGAATGCGGTAGAGGACGCGCGACGTCGCGAACCATTCCCGGTCAAGGAACCGGCCCGTGATGCGTCCCGCCAGGGTGAGGAAGCTCTCCACTGTCAGCTGAAACCCGACGTCCCAGCCCACTTCCAGGTCATCCGTGTAATGCCGGAACTCTTCGATCGCCCCCAGCGAGCCTATGAGCTCCCCATCGTAGTAATAGAGCATGCCCTCATCGGGGAGCTTATATATGTGATCCATATGCATATGGGTGAAGATGCGCCTCCGTTCCGTGCTGGCTTCCTCTTCAATCGAAAGTCGCCCGCTCATGGCGACCGCGACGGACCAGCCTGGAGAATGCGTCCCGATCCATACCAGAGTGTCCTGGGCGTTATCGCCAGCCTCATTGAACGCCGTTTCAAGATCGCAAAGGATCCCGGAATGCTGATCCGCCCGGAAACGCTGCGCGATCTCCTCTATGTCCTCCGTGTCGATCCAGGCCGCATCGAACCGTCCGTTCAAATTGTGCTCCTCCAGGAGATTCCATTGACTCTCCGTCGGCACAGCTCGTGACATGTCCAACAGCTCGCTCCTTCGATGTTGTACAACGCTATAGGGTGGAGGCGATCCTGCAATCGCCTCCACCCTATAGGCATCCTGACTAGACCATCGCAGCCCTCCAGGTCGGCACCGGTCGCCGCCAATCGAGCCGTTCCGGGCTCTGGACTAGCTCACGATCTTGACCCAGAACTGGCTGTCGGGCACGACACGGTAATCGGCATAGAACATGGCGAGGGCTTCCCCGTGCGCATCATTGTGGGCGTAGCTGACGGCTTTGATGGAGTAGTTCCCATCCTGCATGCCAGCCCCCTGCTTGGTCGAGGCGAACGGATACTCATCGCATGCCACGTCCTTTTTGTTCGGAACCCCGGCGACCACCTTGTCTGGAGGTTGGTACGTCTCCTCGAAGTAGTACTTGCAGTAGTTCACTGAGAAGAGATCCCACGGCCTCGGCTTATCGATATCCGGCCAGCGTCGCTGAAGAGAAGAATTCTTATCCGTGGTGAACTGCAAGCCTTCAAACTGAGCCCGGTTGGCGTTCGCCTTCTCCTGGTTCACCTTGATCAACGGCGTGCTGCTCAGGTTCACCCAGTTTCCGTGGATGGCCTTGCTCACGGGAGTCACGATGCTGATCTTCGCGGGCGGATGCTCGGGGTGAGTCCAGTCGTGACCGGGTCGCTTCGGAGGGGCGGTGCCCGCGTTGGTCTGCGGGTTGAGCGCCCTTTCGATGTGCTGGATGACTTGGAGGAAGTTCGCGTTCCTGCTCTTGGACATTACGAACACTCGGGGGACCGAAGGGATGATGCATCCCCCTCTCCGTTGATGCTTCCCAAACCCGACTTGTTCCCAGTCGCACTGGACCACAGGCACCAATTCCGTGTACGGGTAACCGTCCCAGTCGCTGACGGGAATCCCCGTACCGTGCCGGAGAACCATGTTCTCGTCGACCTTGTATCGACTGTCGACAAGTTTCCGGTTCCAGAGCGGGATGGCCAGGCCTGTGCCCTCGTCCTCGCCCGGAATGAAGACGACGACACCGACCTCGCACCGGTGGACGCCGCTGTTGATTCCTTCCCATCCGAGAAGGAACTGGGCGTCGGGGGCGGCATGCCATGCGGAGACATCACGCAGTGTTCTGGGTCCGCTCTGATAGCGGCACTGCCCCGCCCCAGAGTCGGGGTGGACCTTCATCTCGATCCCGCTCAGGTCATTCGACGGCACCTTCACGTCACCGTCGCTGCCGACGACGGCGAACCCGTCGAGGCGGGTCCATATCTTGAACGTCTGGGCCGACAGTTGCCCCTGGGAGAACTCTCGCCCGCTTGCGTTGCCGAGCATGGTGTGCATGACCCAGGTGGCGCGGAAGCGGAACGCATCGTCGTCCTCGACTTCGACCGCCTCCCCGTTCTTCTTCTTCGCCTTTTTGAGTAACGACCGCTTCGCGGCCCGCACCATCCCGCCCGTGAAAGGATTCTCGGCGAATTCCAGGACGTAGATGTAGGACGACCAGCAGTAGTTGTAGCTGGATTCATGGATTCGGGACTGGCCGAAAGCGTACTCTCCCTTCATCCAGGTCACGTAGGTGTCTGCTGTGTCTCCGTCATAGTTGTCGGCCAGGGAGTGGCAGTCATCCAGCTCGACCCGCTTGTAGAAGCCGCCGTCGATGGCGGTCGCAGGCGGGGTGTTCGCCGCCGTGGCGGGGGCGGCGTGAGCCTGCGCGGATGGCGTCGGCGCAGCCCGGGACTGGGTGAACAGGTCGGCCACCCCGGCTGCTGTCAGCGGCCGCTGGTAGACCCGGACCTCGTCGATGCCCCCGGCCATCGCCGCGCCGATCCGCAGTGGGGCCTGGGCATCCCAGGGGGGAAGGACAACCGCGTGGTTCCGGCCTGTGTCCCGTCCAGGTACAGGGTGGCCGTCCGGGTGGCCGCGTCGTACGTTGCTGCCAAATGGAACCACTCGTCGACCGGTGGCTCAACCTTCGATAGGACACCCTCGGCCATGGCATCCGTGGCGTCAGCGTTAGTGAAGGTGAACACCAGACCGTGTTCGGCGGTGTTGCCCAACCGGAACGGCGCCTGGTGGGTGCCTCGCTGCTCGGCAACGGTGTCCGCCCAATATCAGTACGGAGTGCTCCACGGTGATGTCCTCTCACTGACCTACATTCTGTAACTTTCATTTTGTAGCTTATGCTGTGAGACGACGCAAGGGAGGACGATGGCCACAGGATCGACTCGCCTGTCCAAGCCGGCCAGGCGGGAGCAGTTGCTCGACACCGCCATGGCGATCGTGCGCGCCCACGGCACCGACAGCCTCACGCTGCTCAGCCTGGCGGAGGCCGCCGGAGTGAGCAGGCCAATCGTCTACGACCACTTCGGCACCCGCCCCGGCCTGCTGATCGCGCTCTACCGGCGGCTCGACGAGCGGCACCGGGCCGCCGCGGCGGAGGCCCTGCGTGACGCCCCGGCCGTCCCCCGCGAAATCGCCCGCGTCCTGAGCGCCGCCTACTTCGCCTGCGCCACTGACATGCCGGAGTGGACCGCCATCTCGGCCGCGCTCAAGGGGAGCCAGGAGATGGAGGAGATCGAGCGCGAGCTGCTTGACGGCTACACGGACCTGATGGTCACCGCCCTGCGGCCGTACTCCGGGCTCACGCAGGAAGCCCTCCGGCTCCGCTGCGTCGGCGTGC
The DNA here is from genome assembly GCF_040654455.1 of Nonomuraea sp. NPDC050691. Taxonomy (NCBI): domain Bacteria; kingdom Bacillati; phylum Actinomycetota; class Actinomycetes; order Streptosporangiales; family Streptosporangiaceae; genus Nonomuraea; species Nonomuraea sp. NPDC050691. Next base: position 35,088 of record NZ_JBFAIA010000012.1, on the reverse strand, counting down.
TGGGCGCGGCCGAGGCGATCGCCGCGGAGGTGAACCGGGGGCGTGCCACCGTCGCCGCGGCCATCGCGGCGCTGACGGACCTGACCGTCGACGGCATTGACACCGGAGCTCAGGATTGACGCTGTCGCGGCCCATTGTGTGGTGATGCTGCCGAAGAGCAGGACCCCGCCCGAGGCCGCGTTGCCCCTGGCCGGTGAGGGACTACGCCCCCGGGAGAGCGTCACAGCCCCAGGCCCGCCTCAGCGCTGGGCCAGGACAACCATGAACTTCGGAGTCATAGCCCTCGCTCAAGAGGAGTCGATCTTCGACCGGATACTGCCAACTTCGATGACGGGAGCGCCGATATTTCGGCACCCATCGAAGTGACAACGCCCAGCTTGAGAGCGGGCTCCACTGTCATCTTCGCTGCCTCCAGACATACGCGCCGGCGACCCGGAGCCGGCCCGCCGGATCGTCGAGGCCGTGGAGGCGCAGACCGGCGGCGTACGCGTACCCGTGGCCCTGAGCAGGAGGCATCTGTCCCGCGCGCTGCTCTCGGACGGCGCCGACGCGGAGTCGCACTACCGCGGCGCGCTGGCGGGCTGCGAGCTCGACCAGCGCCTCTTCGACCGGGCCCGGATCCAGCTCCTGTACAGCGAGTGGCTGCACCGCGACCGAGGAGCCGAGGCCCCGCCGATGCTCAGGGCGGCGCGGGAGACCTTCGAGACGCTCGGGGCGGAGACCTGGGCACGGCGTGCCCTGGGCCCGTTCCGCGCGGCCGGTGGCACCCTCGACCGGGCCGGGCGGTCGCCGCCCTGCTCAGCCCGCAGGAACCGGAGGTGTCCAGGTTCGCCGCGAAAGGGTTGAGCAACCGCGAGATCGGTGAGCGACTCCACCTGAGCCCGCGGAGGGTGGGCTCGCTCCTGTACCGGGCGCTCCCCAAGCTCGGAATCTCCACCCGCGCCGAGCTCCGCGACCTCGACCTCGACTGAGTTCGGAGCCGGCCGAGGCCCCGCCCGGCGCGGCCGGCTTCAGCGGCGGACGGGTTTCGCGACCTGCCCCGCCACGAACATGCCGATGGCCACCAGGGCTGCCCCGAGGACCAGAAAACCCAGATCCCACAGAAGCTGGTCGGCGCCGTGGCGGACGTGATGCACGCCCATGACCAGGTGGTCGATGACGCCCTCGACGAGGTTGAACACGCCCCACCCGGCGATGATCCAGCCGGTCAGTGCCCTGCTCGGCACCGGTGCGGCACGCACCAGCAGCGCGAGACCCGCGCAGACCAAGATGAGGCAGAGGAGGTGGAACAGGCCGTCACCGAGCATGTTGATCTTTTCATCGTGCGGATACCAGCCGGACAGCATGTGGTGCCAGCCCATCAACTGGTGCAGCACGATCCCGTCGACGAACCCGCCGAGGCCCAGCCCGAGCACCAGACCGGCGGAGCGTGTGGAGGCCATGGCCGGTCCCGTACCCAGGACAGGCCGGATAACCGGGTTTCCGAATGATGCGTCCCTTGACCATGGTGTACCGAGTGCGGTGACCACGAACGTTCACCGGCATGAGTGATCAGGCTGCTCGAGCACGTGGTCGATCCCAGCGGCGTTGTTTCTCGCTGCGGACACGGGCGCGTTCCCGACGCTGGGCGGCCAGCACGTCGGGATTGGCGTAGCGCGTAAACGCCCAGGTAGTGACGGCTTCGTCTTGCTGGCGGCGGACTCTGATTGTTGATCGCAGGTGATCGCCATTCCTTCCGCGTGTGGCGGCGGCGCATGCTGCTACGAGTCCTGTGATCGCGGATCAGCCCGGGTTCTCAAGAACGGGCGGGCCGTGAATGACGTCGCCGCCGATGATGGGGCGGATGGCCGCGGCTGCTGCCCCCGCTTGAACTTTGCTTGGTTCAGCCTTGCGCTACTCTCCGCATTCGAGTCATTACTTGAAGTCAAGATGCGGAACGGAGAGAACCAGCGTCGAAGCGTTAGTCGGCGTTCGTGCTGGCCGCTGCTTCTGCTCTGTCTGACTCTTGTCGGCTGCCGGGGAGGCGTGACTCCTTCCCTGCCCGAGGACGTTCCCAAGACCCATCCAGCTCAGAGCTCAGCCAAACCCTCGCCGGGACCGCACGACGTGGTCGTGACGACGTACACCGAGTACTGGCCGGTGCTCGCCCAGGCCGGAAAGTCGTCCCCCGAGCAGGCGCGGAAGCTGCTCAAGCCGTACGTCCAAGGGGCCTACCTCGACCACCTCGTCAACGGCGTGCGGCGGATGGTGGAGCAGGGACGAGAGCCGTACGGCCAGATGATCCCGGGGGTGAAGGAAGTCCGCGTGGGTGGGAAGCACGCCGAGGTCGTTGACTGCCAGGACATGTCACAGGCAGGCATGGCCGACCGGCGGACCCATCTCCTCATCCCGGAAACCGCCAAAGGCCAGACCAGGGCCGACATCCGTGCCCAGCTGGAGCAGTCCTCCGACGGCCGGTGGCGGCTCACCGGCATCGTGCTGCCGACGACGACAACGGGGCATGGCGATGGGGAGACAGCTGGATCGCCTACGGCGGCCATGAGATCGCCCGCCCCGGCACTCGCGGGGGAGCAGGCGCTCGCAGAGCAGGAGGGGGCGGCCTGCTGATCGCATCCTCCGACCTTGCCGTGATGCTGCTGCGCCCCTCCCTGCGCCAGATCACCGAGGCCCGTCCACGGCTGGAGGCGCTCGGCCGATACGTCGGGACCAGCGTGCCGGTGGCTCTGTGCCTGATAGGTGACGGCGACTACAGCGCGTCGGCGACCAGCTCGGTGCGCATATGATCGGCGATCGACCAGCCCGCCAAACGGCGTGAGTGCAGGTCCAGCACGGTCGCCAGATAGAGGAAACCACCGTCGGCCAGGGGCAGGTAGGTGATGTCGCCGACATAGCGCCGGCCGGGCGCGGGGGCGGTGAAGTCACGGCCGAGCAGGTCGGGCACCTTCTGATGCGACGGCTCGGACACGGTGGTGCGCACCTTCCTGCGCAGCCGCAGCCCGGCGATACCGAAGACACGCATCACCCGCGCCGCCCGCTTGCGGTTGACCCGCCGCCCCGCAGCGCGCAGCTCGGCAGTGACGCGAGGGCTGCCATAGGTGCCGTCGAACTCGCCGTGAATCCGCTTGATCTCCTCCGCCAGTGCGGCATCGGCCACGGCCCGCTCAGCCCGAGCCGGCGCCGCCTTCAGCCACCGGTAGAAGCCGGATCGAGACACCGCCAGCACCCGGCACAGCCGCTTCACCCCGAAGGCGTCCCGGTGGTCGGCGACGAACTGGAAACGGCTCACCAGTTCGTCTCGCCCGCGAAATACTTCGCCGCCCGGCGCAGGATGTCGCGCTCGGTCTCCAGCTCCCGGATCCGCGCCTTGAGCTGCTTGTTCTCCTCTTCCAGCACGTCGTCGGACGATAGCGGGCCGCTCGCCGGCTTCTTCGCCGGGCCCGTCTGCTTCGCCCCAGCGGTCCCGTCTGCCTGGGCCTGACGCACCCAGTTACGCAAGGTTTCCCGGCTGATGCCCAAATCCTGAGCCACCGACGCCAGTGTCCGGGCCGGATCGGACAGGTACAACGCGACGGCGTCCGCCTTGAACTCCGGCGGGTACGACTTCATCGCCACGTGGAACTCCTTGTCTCCGGATTTCCATCATCCGGTACTCAAGGTGTCCACACTTCAGGGGCAACCCCCGTACGCAGCCGCCGCAGAAGCGGCCCGCTGCTGCGCATGGGTGCACTTCGATGACGGTTTCCACGCCCAAGCAGAGCGATTCTTCGACGCCGCGCTGCGCGCCTCCGCCACCGCCGGTGACCCGCTCACCGGCGCGTACGTGCTGTCCTTCCGCGCGATCCAGCACTACACCGCCGGGGATCCTCGTGATGCCGTGGCTCTCGTGGAAGCTGCCAAGGTCCAGGCCAAGTCCAAAGCCACTCCACGCTTCCGCGCGATGCTTGCCGCTCGCGCCGCACGCTCCTACTCCAAGGACGGCGACCGCCGCGCATGCGCACGCGCCCTCAATGAGGCCCGCGACCTCCTCGCCGCGGGGCCGCACGATGAGGACCCGCCTTACCTGTATTGGGTCGATCTCGGCGAGGTCGAGATGATCGCCGGGTCGTCCGCGCTCCAGCTCGGCGACCCCTGGGAGGCGATCCGCCGCTTCGAGGCGGCGATTGAAGCGAACTACGCAGGGGACGACCAGTATCCACGCACGCACGCCATCTACTTGACGCGTGCCGCTGACGCCCACCTTGCGCTCCGAGATTTGGACCAGGCGGTAGCGGCAGCTCAGCATGCCGTTCGCTGCCTGGGTGGAGTGGACTCCGCCAGGTCGACGGCGACCCTTGAGGAGCTGCGGGGCAAGCTGGCCGAGTACCGGCATGTGCCTGTGATCCGACATTTCCTCGACCCCACCGCCTGAAACGCGGGGCACTCCTACGAACGTGAGGTGCCGCGTAGAGCGCAGCCTGGGACCTATCGAGGAAACTCAGCAGCAAGACCGCCAAGATCATCTGGCTCGCTGGCGCGCACCGTGAGAGCGAAGCAGCCGCGCCGGGGTGAGTGGACAGGCGATCAGGCCCTCGCTGGCCACGCCGCCTCGGCGCGAGAAGATCGGCATGCGGGGTTGCCCCGCTACGAGTTGACCGCAGTCGTCCAGACGCGGGTCTCGTTGATCCGTTCTTTCGCGCGCAAGGCTTCGGCCAGATCGACCCCAGCACGATTGGCTATTGCCGCGACGTAGATGAGGACGTCGGCCAGCTCGTGCGCGACAGTGCCGATCTGACTGGTCGGGTCGATCGACATGGCGGCCTGCTTGCGCACCGCCTTGCACACCTCGCCGGTCTCTTCGGCCAACTTCAGGCACTGATCGACGATGCTGCTGTGAGTGAAGCCCCGTTCCTGCTCCATCTCGGCGACGTAGCGCTGGAGTTCTTCCAGGGACGTTGAATGCGTGTTGGGAAGAGGCTGCATGGTGATCCCGCGTGTGGCTGATGGGTTTGCCACGCTAGCAGCAGCGCCGGTTGAGGCTCACCAGAAACCAGACTTTCACAAGCTCAGCTGGCCTACCGCGATTCGGGGGTCGGGCGTGCGGTGTAGGCCGGAGCGCATAATGGCCGTGAGCCGGGCGGCGGCTGCTCGAACCTCGGCATGTCGGGAGGATGGCACGAAGCGAGGGATGAGCCGGTGGCGCACCCGCTTGGCCGTGGGGTCCCATGTCCAGGTGCCGACCACGCTGCCGTCCAGCAGGATCGTGGGCAGGACCTCGCCGATCTGGTTGAACGCCGCCTCCGGGGCCAGATCGCCCATGTATCGGCGGCGGGTCTCGAAGTAGGCCTTGAGCGCGACATCCTCGTGCGCGAGCAGGTTCACGCCGCTGGCGTAGTCGGCGTCGTCGGCCACGGTGAACTCGGCGAACCGCTGGGCGCTCATGTACAGAGGGCTGTCGCTCCACGGGGTGGACAGCTGGACGAGCTTGATGGCGGCTCGCTCGAGGCCGCCCGCCACGGCGGCGCGCGACAGCGCCGACCACCAGGTGGCGTCTCGGATACTGATCGGTCCATAGCGGTCGAGGTAGGCGGCCATCAGGCGGTCGGTCGCCACATGCGGATCCAGGGCGGTGTCGAGCACGGGGTAGGCGCGGGCGGTGAGCGTGAACGTGCGCACCTCACGGTTCCACCCCGCGGCCTGGTTCACGTAGGTCAGCGTGCCGCGTTCCCAGGCGAGCTTGAGCGCCAGCCGCGTCACCACCACCGGCATCCCGGCCGCGGCGAGCCGGTCCTCGATGGTGCGATGAAACAGCGGCCCGGATTCGCCCAGCAGCTCGACAACGGCGGCGGTGGCGGTGGCGACGGTGTGGGTGCTGTGACCGGCGTTGACGATCGCGCGCAGGGCGTCCCGTTCCCGGAAGCGCAGGGTGGCGGCGTGCGCCGCGGCGGCGAGGTCCAGCGGCAGGGTGTGCAGAGTCTTGCGCATGCACCGCAGAGTCACCAGGCGGGAGCGAACCGCTGGGTCGAACAACTTCAGCGGGATGGCCGGGTCTGCCGCGCGGGCCGCCACCGTGGCGAACGGCGACGGCAGCCGCGCGGCGTGCAGCCCTAGCCCCGCATCGGCGATCTCCTCCACCCCTTGCCGGCGGGAGTGGGGGGCGAGGCCCTGGCGGGCCAGCACCCAGTTCCACAGCCTGTCGGCCTCTCGCTGGTTGAGCGCGTGGGACTCTGTTGTCTGTGGGACGGGGCTGGCCATGCGGGGCAGGTTAGCAACGGCGGTCACTCCTGCGGTCCCCATTGGTCTTCGACGAACCCGCGCAACTCGGCATAGGACCGTTCGGTTTCGGCCCACTCCTCCTCGTCGCCCCACCAGTGGTGGGTGTTGTGGTGGATGTGGAACTTGCTCCAGTCGCCGTCCCAGCCCGGCTGCTGGTGGGTGCCGCGAATGCCGTGCAGCAGCGCGTTGGCGTACACCTCGGTGCCGGGCAGCGGCACGAATCGAAACAGCGACACCCGGCCGAGCATCGGCCGTAGCTCGCGGAGCAGAGCGATGGTCTCCCGCGTGGTCTCGGTGTTCTCGCCGGGGTAGCCGTGGATGACGAACACCTTGGCCGAGATCCCGGCGGCCGCGGTCATCTCGACCGCGGCGCGGATCTTGGCCCGGGTGGTGTTCTTCCGCATCGCTTTCAGCAGGCGTTCGCTGCCGGACTCCATCCCGTATTTGATCTCGATGCAGCCCGAGGCGGCCATCGTCTTCAACAGCGCCTGGTCGACGGTGTCCACCCGCGACAGCGCCGACCAGCGCAGGCCGAGATCGGCGATGTCGGTGCAGATGTCGGCGACCTTGGCCTTGTTGACGATGAAGTTGTCGTCGACGATCGCGAAGCCCTCGATGTTGTAGGCGTCGATCAGATGAGCGAGCTCGGTGCGGGCGCTGGCCCCTGCGCGGTACTGCATGCGGCGCTGGGCGACCGCGCAGAACGAGCACGGGAACGGGCAACCCCGGCTAAACATCACGTGCGCCATGCGCGCATCGGTGCCGGCCAGCCGGTCGGTCAGCACAATGTCCTCGCTCGGCAGCAGATGCCGGGCCGGCAGAGGCAGATGGTCGATGTCGCGCATGAGGGGGCGAGCAGGGGTGCGCACGATCTGGCCGTCGCGCAGGAACAGCACGCCCGGCACACCGGTGAAGTCCCGGTCGTCGGCGTGGCCGAGGATCTCCAGGATGGTGTCTTCGGACTCACCGTCCGCGACGACGTCGGCGGCCAGGTCCCGCAAGGCCTCCCCTGGGTAGAAGTTAGCGTGCACGCCCCCGGCCATGACCAGCGTGCCGGAGTCGAGCTTGGCTTCGCGGCGGGCTTGCACCATCAGGCCGTAGGTAGCGGAGGAGGCGAGGCTGAAGCCGACCGCGTCGAAGCCGGTCAGATCCAGCGCAGTGTGGCCGGGTGCGACGCGGTGGATCTCCACCTGGTGCCCGGCCGCCTCCGTCACAGCCGCCAGGTACAGCACGCCGAACGGCGGGAACTCCTTGCGCTGCTCGCGGAAGCGGGCCATGTCGTAGACCTCGGGGTAGAGCAGTGCGACCTTCACCAGTCACCTCACTGGAGGTAGGGGGTGGGGGCGTGCGGCGATCGCGGTGGCGATCTGCTTGGCGAGCGCGGCGGCGACCGCGTCGGCGTCGGCGTGGCCGATCTGGTAGATCAGGGTGGGGGCGCCGGTGGCGCGGAACTGCTCGGCGGTCTCGGCGAACAGGGCGCACTCCCGCTTTGCCGCAGCCAGGTCGCTGTGGTGGAACCGGCTGTAGGTGCCGCGATCCTTGGCGCGGCGCAGACATACCTCTGGCTCGCCGAGCAGGAACACCGCCAGGTCGGCGCGGCGGGCGTGCCGATATAGGTCGGTGATGAAGTCGTCGCCGGCGCCGTCGAGCCGGTCCAGGACGAACGCCGAGGGGACGTACCGGTCGCACACCACCACCCGTCCGGCCCGCAGCTCGGGCTCGATCACGGTGGCGATGTGGTGGTAGCGGTCAGCGGCGACCAGGCACGTCAATGCCAGACCGTGGAAGTCGTGGGTTCCGGAGCGGGCTAACGAGCCGATCGGAGAGTTGGACGGCTGGGTGGTGCGAATCGCGGACAGCCCCGATGTGGTGAGGAATCCGCACAGGAGTCGACTGCAGGTCGTCTTGCCGACTCCGCTGGGGCCGTCCAACGTGATCAGGAAACCCGGAAGGCCATTTGAGCAGGTAGGCGGCATTGCGCTTCCCTTCTCGCGGGATTTGAGTGTATGCCGGGTGGATCGACCTGGACATGACGCGAGGAGCGATCTCCGGTAGGGCCACGTCGGTGTGGGTGCGGATCAGCACCCGCCAGCGTTCACGGTCGCCCGGTACCGCACAGTGTCTGTCCCCGTGATAGCCGACCCGTCCAGAGAGGGGATGACCTCGGCCCGCGGCTCATCCCCGAAACGCCTCGATCTCGATCTCGACCAGCATCCGCTTGTCGATCAGCCCCGCCACCTGGACGCCCGTACACGCCGGCCTGACGTGCCCGAGCACCTCCGACAGCGCCGTGCCGACCGCGTCGTAGTGGCTGTCATCCACCACGTAGTAGCGCACCATGACCACGTCCTGCCTGGTCAGTCCAGCCACCTCGACCGCATCGAGCGCAATGCCGAAGGCCGTCATGGCTTGCAGGTAGGCGTCGCCTTCATGCTGTATCTCACCGTCGATCGTGGCCGTGCATCCGGAGACCACGACCCTCGGCCCTGCCACCACCGCCCTGGCGTAGCCGTACTTGTCCTCCCAGACGCCGCCCGAGAAGACCCTCATCTCCTCACGCACGCAGCTTGCCTGAACCATTACGCATCCCTTCATCAGGCCCTGGCCCGCAGACTGCGGCCAGGGCGTCTGTGATCGACCGCGGTGCCCGGGGCGCTCGCCCGCGCGCCGGCATCGGCATCGGCCAGAACCCCACGCGTGCGTCGCGCACCGGTGCTGGGGAGCCCAGCGTCACCACGGCGCCCGCGTTGGTCAGGGCGGAGAGCAGGGTGTCAGCCACCACCCAGCCGGAAGCGGCCGACAACCGCTCAGGGTTGTTGGAGATGTTGAGCAGGTACAGCACCTTCGGTCCCATCACGCGCGTCCTTTCCGCTCTAAGGCCGCGCCGCTCGCGCGGCCACTGAGCTGGGCCTGCCTGGTTTCGTTGGTCAGCGTCTGCTCGTAGCGGAGGGCGACGCGGCGCGCTGTGGTCGCCACGTTCCCGGTGGAGGCACGGGCATAGATCCACCGGCCTCGCCCGGTCGTGTGGCCGGTCCACCACCACCAGATGTCCCCGTCCGTCCAGACGACCAGCTCGGTCGAGATCAGCACCAGCGCGACGCCGTCGCCGTGACGGACCTCGGAGGCGATCCGGTGTGCTGCGTGGAGCTGAGTCTGAAGCTGCTCGGCTGCCGCGTCGGCCGATCGCAGGCCGGGCACAAGCCACATGGTCGCGGTCATCGCTCGTCGCCTCCGTCAGCAACGCTGAGCAGGACGAGCTCCGCGACGCCCTCGCCGACCTCGACCCCCAGGAGGCGACGACCGGGCTGTCGTGCCTCGCGGACGGCGCCGACGCCATCTTCGCCCGCGCCGTGCTCGACGCCGGCGGGCTCCTGGAGGTCGTGGTGCCCGCCATGGCCGTTCCCGCGCGTGGGCAACACGACCGACACCGTGCAAGAGCTGCTCGATAGATGTCCTCGGACATTGCAGCGACGCTATGGCCGGATCTCCTGGTTATCCCCAAGCCGCACTTGGGGGTGGGCAGGAAGCTCTATCCGTGTTAGGGCCTGCCGCTGCCCGCTCAAGGCGGGCCGTGGGAAGCTCTCCGAGCTCAGTTCTTCGTGCTGGCGATCCGGTTCATGCAGACCTCGTAGATCCGCTTCAGCTCGGACCTCAGCTCCGTCCACGGGAAGGAGGCGGCGCCGGGCTCGCCGGACGAGGGCTGGGGCAGTCGATTGGTGTCCAGCAGCACAGAGATCCCGCTCGACGTCAGCCGCTCCACACTCAGCGGGAAAGCCGGGTGCTTCGCCAACGCCACGTTCGGCCACGGGACCGCGACGACGGGCAGGCCAAGGCCGATCGCCTCATTCAGCAACCCCAGCGCCAGCGTGTCGGAGATGCCGCCCGCCCACTTGTTGATCGTGTTGAATGTCGCGGGCACCACCGCCATCGCGTCGGCCGGTGGTAGCACGTCCGGCTCTTCCGGCCGCTTGTAGTCGTCACGCACCGGATACCCCGTCAGTTCCGCCAACCGCTCCCGGTTGACGAACTTCCGGCCCGAGGGTGTTGTGACCACGCACACGGTCCACCCACCGGCCCGCAGCGACGCCACGAGATCTGGAAGCCCGCCCGCCGGGCGACCGCCACACGCGATCACGTACAGAACGGGCTGTCTGACGTCGGTCATCGTGTCAATCTCCTGACTCACCGAGTGAATGCCGTTAGCGTCAGTGACGACGCATCCAGTGCGGTCGGGGGGCACACTACGGCCAACACGCGAGGGCGCGCCATGACATCAGCTCACGAGCACGTCGATCCGCTCGACCGTCAGGTCGGCGCGAACGTCCGAGCGCTTCGGCTGCGCCGCGGCCTAAGCTTGCCTGCCTGCGCACAGCTGTGCGGCCGTACCGAGGAGTGGCTGCGCACCGTGGAGCGCGGCAAACAGCGGCTGGACAAGCTGTCGGTCGCGATCACGCTGGCCGAGGTTCTGGGCGTCAACGACCTCGCCGTGATCCTGGGCGAACGCCTGCAACGCCTGCGCTGCAGCATCGGCGAAAGCGCCCGTGTCCAGCACGAGGCCGTTCCCGTGCTACGGCGGCTGCTGTCCACCCCCACCTACCCGCAAGCCTCCACCCGCGACCCCTTCACCGGGTCCGAACGCATCCGTCGCCGGTTGTCCCTGGCCTGGTCCGCTTGGCATCGCTCCGATCGTCCCTACACCGCGCTCGGCGTCGTGGTGCCCGACCTGTTGAGCGACGCCCTGGCCCTGCACCGAGCCAGCCCGCCCGCTGGCCGCCGTCTCACCTGGCAGTTGCAGAGCGAGGTCTTCCAGATGGCCCAGCGCTTCCTGTACTGCGTCGGAGAGCCGCATCTGGCCGCTCGCGCCGCCGATCGCGCGATGGTCGCCGCCGAAGAGACTGACGATCCCGTCCTGATCGCGGTCTCTGCCTGGACCTCCACCATGGCCGCGCTCGGCCGCTCCGATGCCGAAGAGGCCCACGCCATCGCTCACGACGCCACCGCCCACCTCCGCCACATCGTGCCGACCAACCCCGCGGCACTATCCGCCTGGGGCGCACTCAACCTGTTCGATGCCATCGCCCTGGCCCGGCTGCACCGCCCCGCCGACGCCTGGCACAGCTGGACTCTCGCCCACCAAGGGGCCACCGCACTTGGAGCCGAGCACCATCACCCGCTGACCATGTTCGGTATGGCCAACGTCGCCATCTACGCCGTTGCTGTCCATATCGAAACCGGGCAGGCGGCCACCGCCCTCAAGCTCGCCGGCCGCCTCGATCTGGACACCATCCCCTCCACCAACCGCCGTGCCCAGCACCTCATCGACGTCGCACAAGGCCACCTACGCCACAACGAGCCCGACGCCGCGATCACCGCGCTGCTGGCCTCCGAGAAGCAATCGGCCGAGACCATCGCCTTCAACGCCACTGCCCGCACCACGATCATGGAGATCGTCTCCGGTACTCGACGGCCGCCGCGAGCCGCGCTGGAGCTGGCCGCCCGCGTCCTGCGCGCCGGTTGACCATCGGCGGACGTCGCCGTTCGGGCCCGGCATCGATCTTGACGTACCGTGGGACCACAGGGGGCTACAGCATCTGCTGGGAGAGTGGCGGCTGGGCATGCTGGCACGACGCACATTCCTTGTCCTGGGCGGCGCGGCGTTGACCGGTCCGGCCTGGCAGTCGCTCGACATCCCCGTCCCCATCCCGGAGCGGGGGACATCGAGCCAAGTGCCGCCTCCGCTGTTGTCCCTCATCGAGGCCACCGTGACGCGGGCACAGCAGCTCGACGAGGAACACGGCAGCGCCTCCGCCGACTTCGTCGCCAGCCAGTTCGCCAGCGTGGCCCACGTCGTGCGCACCAGCAGCTACGACGCCCAGACCGGCAGGCGCCTGTGCACGGCGCTGGCTCAGCTTGCGCAGACCTCCGGCTGGATGGCGCAAGAAGCCGTCCAGGACGGGCGCGCGCAACGCTGGTACCACCTTGCGCTACGCGCCGCTCACTCCGCAGGGGACCGCGGCGTGAAGGCCAGCATCCTGGCGTTGATGAGCAACCACGCGACCGCGCTCGGCCAGCACCGCGAGGCGCTCCAGTTGTCCGCCGCGGCCGCGGAGGCCGCCTCTCACGCTCCGGCCGCCGTGCAGGCGTTGATCGCCGCGCGCAGCGCTCTGGCGCACGCCGGCGCAGGAGATCTGATGGGTGTCGAGCGTGCCCATGACCGAGCCATGACCCTCCGCGCCGGCCCCGACGACGAGCGACCGCAGTGGGCCGGCTACGTCACCCCAACCGAGCTGGACGCTCTGGCCGGCCGCGCCCTTGTCATGCTCGCACGCCACGTCCCCCGACGTCGCAACCACCTCATCCAGCAAGCCGAACCCCTGCTACGTCAACGCGCCCTCGACGTCTCCGACGCTCACCGCCGCTCAGCGCTGCGCCACAGCGCGCTGCTCGGCCTCGCCCACACCGCAGCAGGCGACCTCGAGCAGGCCGTGCACGCCGGGCGCCTCGCGGTGCGACGGCTTCCGATGGTGACTTCAATCCGCTGCCAGTCCCTGCTGGGAGAGCTCCGCTCCGAGCTGGCCGCTCATGCACAGAGGTCCCAGGATGTGCGAAGCCTCATCGCAGAGATCGACACCCACGTGCCGGGCCCGTCTCGGCGCTGACGGCGGATGGGAGAGAACAGCTCCGGCGCGTTCGCCCTTCCGAGACTATCGATCTTGGTTTAGCGGATCACGCGGGCGGCGGAAATGTCAGTGGCATCTGAGACCGTAACAGACGGCGCTCATACGACTGCCGTCCGTCACTGTGATGGGAGGGGATGCGTTCATGCACGCCCGCAGGGCCGACACCCGGCATCCATGCAGCCGCTCTGCCGAATCGGGAACACCTGGGGACAAGACTCTACGGCTCAGTCCGACTTCTGCCCCGTCCCATGGAGAGTTCTTCGCCAGGGCGCGCCATGCTTTCGCCCTGGCAGGCAGGCCGCTCCCGACCGGGACCAGGAGCCGCCGACGTGGCTGAGGAGACAACCGTCACCGACACCGACGCCGCCCCCCAGCCGCCCACCGAGCAGCTGACGTTCAACTTCAAGGGCGGAGACAGCGCCGAGCTGGCGCAGCACCTGACCGGCCGCAGCCTGAGCCGACGCCTGCCGGCGCTGGTGGGCCGCTCCCTGGCCCTTGCCTGGGCGGTTGAGCGACGCTCGACGATCGCCCTGCTGACCTGCCAGGTGGTCTCCGGGCTCTTGGAGGCGCTCGGCCTGTTCGCCACCACCTCGGCGCTCAGCGCGCTGATCCAGTCCGCGCGCGACCCCGCGCACCTGCGCGCGGCCATACCGTCGATCGCGGTACTGGCCGGAGCAGCCGGTCTGCGCGCGCTTCTCGCCATCGCGATCCAGGGCCTGTCGAACCGGCTGGGGCCACGGATCGCCCGGGAAGCGGAGTTCCGCATGCTGGAAGCGGCCACCAACGCCGAGATGGCCGCCTACGACCACCCGGGGTTCAACGACCGCTACGACCAAGCCTCCCGCGGCGTCGAGGTCAGCCGCGACATGATCGGCCAGTCGCAGAACCTGGTCTCCTCACTGGCCACGCTGACCGCCGCAGCCCTGGTGATCGGTGCGCTGGCGCCGGTCCTGCTGCCGCTGCTCGCGCTGACCGCAGTTCCACGGGCGCTGGCGTCGGTCGCGGGCGAGCGGGTCGCCTACCTGGCGACTCTGCGCACCTTCCACGACCGGCGGATGCTGAGCATGCTGCGCTGGCACCTGTCCCACAAGGACCAGGCCGACCAGGTACGCACCGACACTCTGGCCCCGTACCTGCTGGGCAAGTACCGCTCCAGCGGCGCGCGGGTCGACCGCACCAACGACGAGGCCGCCTGGCAACAGGCCAGGATCAGTCTGCTGGGGTCAGCCGTCGGCGGTCTGGCGTCGGTGTTGCTGTGGGCCGGGGTGATGGTGCTGCTCGGCACCGGCTACATCAGCGCGGCCGCCGCCGGCACGCTGGTGTTCGCTCTGCGCTCGGCCGCCGGCGGGTTGCACGGCATCGTCGGCTACGGCGCCGACCTCATGCGCACCGGCCGATACATGGACGACTGGGAAGCGTTCATCGCCGAGGCAGCGGGCCAGCGGCTGGATCGCGGGGACATCGTGCCCGGACGTCCTCGGCATGTGGCGTTGCACCGCGTCACCTACCGCTATCCCGAGGCCGACAAGGACACCCTCCACGAGGTGGACTTCGAGGTCCGTCAAGGGGAGATCGTCGCCGTGGTGGGCGAGAACGGCTCCGGCAAGACCACGCTGATGAAGCTGCTGTCCGGGCTCAACCTGCCCACCAGCGGTGTGGTCACCTGGGACGGCGTCAGCACCCGAGACCTGGACCCGCACGCCCTGTGGCGGCAGTGCGCGGTCGTCCCGCAGGAGTTCGCCCGCTGGCCCATGACCGCCCGGGAGAACATCCAACTCGGCCAGCCCCAGCCCGGGGCGGATGAGGCCGTGCAGGCCGCGGCGGCCGCCAGCGGCGCCGACGCAGTAATCGCGGTGCTGCGCAACGGCCTGGACACGCTGCTGGCCCGCGAATGGTGGGGCGGCCAGGCCCTGTCATCAGGTCAGTGGCAGCGCATCGCGGGAGCGCGGGCGATCCACCGCGACGCCGGCCTGCTGGTGATGGACGAGCCCACCTCCGACCTGGACGCCCGCGCCGAGCACAGGATCTTCACCGGGCTGCGCGAACTCGCGCAAGACCGGGCGATCGTCCTGGTCACCCACAACCTCGCCAACACCGCCGTCGCCGACCGGATCGTGGTCATGCAAGCCGGCCGCGTCACCGACGAGGGCACCTTTCCTGAGCTGACGTCCCGGCCTGGGCTCTTTCGCGAGTTGTGGCTCTTGCAGCACGATCGCGCGCACCCGGCCACGCAGGAGGGCGCGACTCCATGACGGCCCCCGGGTAGTCGAGCCGCGCATCCCGGCCGCCGTCTTCTTCGGCGGGCGTTTCGTGCCCGACCAGCGCCTGGGGGAATGACGTGCGCTCCGGGTGTGACCTCGGTTACGGTGATCGACGTGGGCCGACCAACCGCACGAGCAGGCGCGTGATCTGACCGGCGCTGCCGGACCTGGTGTGCCGCGCCTGGCCCGGTTCGAGCGTTGACGGCCTGTGCGGCCCATCCAGCTACCGGAGGTTCGCCAGAGTGACGACCCGGCCCACTCCGTTGACGACCGGCGAATTCCTCAAGAAGCGCGCCCAGGACAAGGAACGTCGGGAGCTTCGCGGCGGTGACGCGGACGCGTTTCGGCGGCTGGACGCTCGGGAGTTCAGCCGCTTGCTCTCCAGGGCGTGCGCGGACGGCCTGTTGCCCGAGCTGTTCGCCGCCGAGGTCACCCGGCGAGCCGGGGCGGGCCGGTTGCGGACGCGGGACCTGCGGGCTCTTCTGCTGGACAGCACGATTGCGCACGCGCAGGTGCAGCCGGCCCGGTCGGCCGCGTGGACGGCGCTGGCCTCGGCTCCGGAGCGTGCCACTGCTGTTCTCACCTCGCAGGCCCAGGCGGTGGACGCGGTGTTCGTGCTGCGCACGTTGCCGGCCAGGGACGGGTTGGGCCGCTTCGGGGCGCAGGCCGGGTGGCGTACGCCTGAGGGGTTCGTTCACGGCATCGCCGCCTACGCCGACCAGCGCAAGGCGGCCCAGCACCGCGCCGCGGTGAGCCTGCTCGGGCATCTGTGCGCGGTTCAGCGGGTGGTGCAGGAGTCGGGCGATGGCCCGGAATGGGAACCAGTCGGAGCTGGCGGCAACGTGTCTGTGGCGCTTGCGGCCGTGCTGCCTGCGGACGGCTTCCATGCGCAGCTGCAGCAGGCGTGCGCGCAGGCCGCCGTGGCGCCGGTCCTGGTGGCGGAGATCGCGGCCCGGGCCAGGGCCGGCATGCTGGACCCGCGTGACCTTTACCTGGTGCTCTTCCAGGCGCCGGCGCCGCAGTGGGAGCCGGCGCGCCGGGCCATCCTGGACGCGATCGCCGCCGGCGGAGGGGCCGCGCCGGCGATCCTCAACCTCCACGCGGGCGCTACCGGGCAGCCCGCCCCGGTCTACGAGGACACCGTCATTCCTGGAGCCACCCAGGAGACGATGCGGTTCCAGGCGCGTGTGACCTATGACCCCGGCACCGGTCTCCTGCTCGCCGACAGCGGGCCGGGAAGCACTCCCGGCGCTCGGCCGCGGCCGCCGTCCTGGCCCAGCTGGCCGGGCTGCCGCTGCCCTCGCGCGTACCAGAGCCGGGGACCTCGGTGGGGCCGCTTGCGCCCGATCGGAATCCGGTCAGCGCGTTGAACGAGCTCGCGCAGGTCGAGTTGATCACCGGCTTGGCCTTCGAGGTCTCGCCCGGGTTCAGCGGCAAACAGCCGCTGTTCACGTGCCGGGCCACCTGCCGCTTCAAGGGCCGGGATCTCGAGACGGCGGGAGAGGGGTTGAGCAAGGGCGCGGCCCGCGAGCAGGCGGCCCGCGCGCTGCTGGCCCTGATCGTCGCCGACGATGAGCCCCGGCCGGCCGCGCCGGTCCAGGCGGTGCCCGCGATCAAGCCATTGGCTCCGGGCAAGGACCCCCTCGGCGCACTGAACTCCTTACAGCAGACCGGCGTCATCACCGACGTCGAGCCGGACTACTCGATGACAGGCCCGGCGCATCGGCCGCGGTTCCTGTGCACCCTGTCGTGCCGCTACCAGGACCAGACCGTCCAGGCCCAGGGGCGCGCGACGAGCAAGCGCGCCTCCTATCAGGACGCCGTGCGAGCGCTGCTCGACCGGCTCACGCTGGTACCCGCCGGCCCTGCCGCGCAAGCCGAGGACGCAGCGCCGGAACCGGCCAAGCCCGCGTGCGTGCCGCACCAGCGCGCCGCTCCTGCTGCGGGAACGCCCGCCCAGACGCTGCTGCCCGTGCGGCTGCTGCAATCCGTCCTTCGGGCGGGCGCCGCCGTGACCGCGGACCTAAGTGGCAGCGCCGCCCGCCTGCTGGTCTACCACCCCGACGGCAGCCCTCTGCCGGACACCGACCCGCCCGCGCCGCTGCCGGCCGAAAGCGTCGAGCTGGTGCTGCCAGGGATGGGCGTCGGAGTGCGCGCCCAAGCGGTCCCGGTGTGGCCAGTGCCGCTGAGGCTGCTGTGCGGGGTGCTGGCCCGACTGGACGGTGACGGCCTGCACCCCAGTGCGCAGACATGGCGGGCCGTCATCCGCCTGGGCCTTGAGGCCATCGTCGACGAACGCGTGTACCCGGGCACCGACTCCACCGGCTGCGACGCCTGGCACCTGGGGCCCCTCACCGCAGGGCAGCAGGCCACCGCTGCCGATCTCGCCGCGGCGATGCCCCCGTACGCGCACTGCGTCCCCGCCGCCCGCAACCCGTACCGCCTGTGTGCGCCACGCATCGTGGTGCGTCGCGTCCTGGACGCTCTGGCCGACGCGGTCGTGCGTGGCCCGGGAACCGCGTACGCGCTCGGCTCAGCCTCCTACACAGCCCCCTCACGGCGCCCGCAGAGTCCGGACCTGGTGGCGTGGACCGACCAGATCACCACAATCCTCGACCCCCGCCCGCCGCTCGGCCTGGTCGTGACGATCAAGCCGCCGCCGGCGAACAGCCCTGAGGACACCGAGCTGCTGTGGGCGGTGCTGCGAATCAGGACCGCCTCGCCCGGCGGCGAGCCCCGGCTCATCGACGCCGCCGAATACCTGCCCGAAAGCGGCGCCGAGCCGGGCCAGCTGGAGCGGGTCCGCCGGTCGCTGCGCGCCGCCGCCCGCCTCTGGCCGCCGCTGCAGCGACTCCTGGAGCAGGACCACCCGTCCAGGTTCACGTTGCGCGCCGCCGAAGCCGCGCTGCTGCTCGGCGAGATGGGCCAGCACCTGGCCCGGTCCGGCATCGAGATCACCTGGCCCGAGCAGTGGGCCCGCGCCCTGGGCGTGCGCGCGCTGATCGGCACCCGCTCCACCCCCGACACCTGCGAGCCTGCCTTCGGTCTGGACAACGTCCTGGACTTCCGCTGGCAGCTGACCGTCGACGGTGACGGCCTGACCGATGCCGAGATGGACGCTCTGGCCGCCGCCGGCCGCGCCCTTGTCCACCTGCGAGGCCGCTGGCTGCTGATCACCGAGCAAACCGCCCGCCGCGCAGCGGAGCGCGACCTTGGCACGCTCCCCGCGGCTGAGGCACTGACCGCAGCCTTGACCGGCAGCCTCACCGTCGACGGCGACGTGGTGGCCTGCGAGCCGACCGACGCGCTGGCCGACCTGGTGGAGTTCCTGCGCGTCGGCTCCCACCAGCCCATCTCCACGCCCGCCGCGCTGAAGGCGACGCTGCGCGACTACCAGAGGCGGGGACTGGCCTGGCTTGCCAACATCACCCGCCTCGGCTTCGGCGCGTGCCTGGCCGACGACATGCGCACCGGCAAGAGCATCACCGCCATCGCCCTGCACCGCCGCGAGCAGGCCGAACGCGCCGCACCGACTCTGATCATCTGCCCGGCCTCCATGCTCGCCACCTGGGAACGCGAGATCGCCCGCTTCGCCCCGGCCACCCCCACCCGCCGCTACCACGGCGACGGCCGCACCCTCGACGGCCTGAGCGGCGACGAGGTCGTCATCACCACCTACGGCACCCTGCGCCGCGACGCCGACACCCTCGCCGCGCAGCCGTACGACCTCATCGTCGCCGACGAAGCCCAGCAGGCCAAAAACCACCGCTCGCTGACCGCCCAGCAACTACGCCGCCTGAGCGCCACGGCCCGCATCGCGCTGACCGGCACCCCCGTCGAGAACAGCTTCATGGAGGCCTGGTCGGTCCTGGACTGGACGAACCCCGGCCTGTTCGGCACCTACCGCACCTTCAGAGACCGCTATGCCCGCCCCATCGAGCAAGACCCCGAAGGCGAAGACGCCCGTCGCCTGGCCCGCGTGTTCGCCCCCTTCATACTCCGGCGCCGCAAGAGCGACCCGCACATCCTCAAGGAACTTCCCCCGAAGGTCACCACCCGCCGCTACGTGGCCCTCACCCGCGAGCAGGTCGGCCTGTATGAGGCGGTCGCGCGCCAGACCATGGAGCAGATCCGCGCCGCGGGGCCCGGCGAGCGCCGCGCCCTGGTCCTCACCCTGCTCACGCAACTGCGCCAGATCTGCAACACCCCCGCCCACTACCTGCGCCAGAGCCCGGACCCGCATCGCTACGACCCAGACGGCGAGCGGCGGCGCTCGGGCAAGCTCACCGCGGTCGACGAGCTCCTGTCTCAGATCACCGCGGCGGGCGAGTCGGCGCTGGTGTTCACCAACTACACCGCCATGGGCCAGCTGCTGGTGACCCACCTTCGCGCCCAGGGCATCGAGCCGTTGTTCCTCCACGGCCAGATCCCGCCCGGGCAGGCCCGCCAGGACCTCGTCGACGCCTTCCAGGCCCGCCGCACACCGGTCATGATCCTCACGGTGAGGGCAGGCGGCACCGGTCTGACCCTGACCGAAGCCAGCCACGTCATCATGTTCGACCGGCCCTGGAACCCCGCCGTGGAGACCCAGGCCATCGAGAGCCCACCGCATCGGTCAAGCCCGCACCCTGGAAGTTCACCTGATGCAGACCGAGCTGACGATCGAGGACCGCATCGACGCCCTCCTGGAACGCAAGCGCGCCTTGGCCGACGCCGTCTTGGCAAGCGGAGAGACCGCCCTGGCTGACCTGTCGGACACCGAACTCGCCGAACTCATCGCCCTGGGAGCCCGCCCGTGACCGACACCACCTCACCGTGGGCCCTGGCCTGGGAGATGGCCCACAAGCAAGCCACCGGCAGCCCCGCCACCCTCCTGCAGGGCTACAACATCTACCTCGCCGGCGGCGTCCCCGCCGGCCTGAACTCCCAGCCCGGACAGATCAGCGCCGTCATCACCCCCCGCCACGGCGAACCCGCCCGCGCCACCATCCGCATCGCCCCACTCAGCCGACAGCAACAGCAGGCACTCGCCGCGGCCCTGACCCACAGCCGCCACAAGAGCGCCGTGCTGAAGGGCCAACTACCCGCCGCACTCGCCGACCCCGCCCACACCGGCGACGTCCCCATCGCCCCCGGCGCCGCCCAGCTGACCTTCGCCTGCGACTGCCAGCAAGCACCGTGCCAGCAGCTGACCGACCTGCTTCAAGCACCGGACCCCACCGCGGCAGCGCCCGAAAAGCACGAGCGGCCCCGCACACCGCCACGCCCGACAGGCTCCTACATCGCCACCAGGCCTACCAAAACCGGGAGCACAGCACACCGCCGCCTTCCTCGCGCGAAGCCGCCGTCAGCGGCGACGCGTCCACGGCGAGCTTCGCGGCAATGGAACTGCCCGAGCCGCCGGCACCCGCACCCTCGCTGCAGCTGCTTCGCCACCTCGTGACCGAAGCCGCCCGCCAGGCCCAGCAGCTCCTGACCGAGGGCACCCTGCTCGAGACGGACCCGGTCGCCGACGCCGTACGCCTGACCGCTTCCCTGCCGGCCGGGACGCGTGCCGAGATCGTGGCCCACCGGCTCGACATAGAACCGCAGGCCTTCCGCCGACTCCTGAACACCTATGCGCTGGCCGGCGCCCCCGGCGTCCGCGCCACCCGCCACCTCTACCCCGACGACCCCCAGGTCCTCCAGCAGGCCGCCGCAGCCATCACCCCGCTACGTCCGGACTCGGCCGCTCCGCTGACCACCGCCGACAACCGCGTCACCGACCCCACCGCCGACATTGAGATCCGCCACGGACATGACGGCAGGTGGTACCCCTTCGCCGCCGCCGGCCACGACTGGCAGCTCATCGCCGCTCCCAGCGACGACCCGGCCGGCGCATATCAGGACGCGCTCACCGCCCTCAACGCCCGCGCGCGCCCACGACGATGAAGCCCACGACCGCATGGCTCCACCCATCTGTGGGCTTCACCGTGCCCCTGCTCGCCGAAGGAAGCGGACCATCCCACCTGCCCGAGGCTCGACACCTTCCCTCCGCCGAACTTCCGTTCGAGCCCTTACCCTGACGTCACAGCGCTGCAGGCGGGGAGTTTTTGCAGCTTAGGCCGAGATGACCGTGGCATCAGCGGCGCAGGATTGATTGGGGTCCGTGCCCAAGCTGCTCCAGGGGTAGCGGGCCACGCGCTGTCCACGATGGGGTTGCGTTCGAAGGTGTGATCGGGGAACGATTCGCGGACGTGCAAGCGCGCTCCGCATGGGCCCTCCACTCGGGTCGCTGCGACCACCGGAAAGGTAGCTGATAGTTACATCTCCGGATCGGTACGTGTCGGTAACGGCTTGGCCGTACCGCGGGGTAGCCGTGTCATCACGGATCACTGTTTCTCTCGTTCTTCTGGGGCGGATCGGGAGAAAGGATCCCAGCCGATGCGGAGAGAGTGGGGGCTGGAGGACCTCATCGAGTGCTGGACGCTGGATGAGACCGAGGCCGAAAGACCGGGGCGACTCGTCTGGGCTTTGCCCTGATGCTGAAGTTCTTTGAGCAGGAGGCACGGTACCCGCGCCGGGAGGATGTTCCCAAGGCTGCGGTCGACTACGTGGTCGGGCAGGTCAAGGTGGATGGCGGGCTGTTTGCCGCCTACGACTTCGCCTCCCGTCAGGCGACCAACCATCGCTCCCAGATCCGGGAGTTCTACGGGTTCCGGGAGCCGACGGTCGCTGACGAGGACAAGCTGATCTTCTGGCTGGGGCGCGACATGTGCCCGGTGGAGACCTCGCGCGAGCGGCTGCGGGCGGCCCTGCTTGCCCGCTGCCGTGAGGAACGGATGGAACCTCCCACCCCCAAGCAAGTCGAGCGGCTGGTGGGCGCGGCCGAGGCGATGTTCGAGCGCGAGTTCACCACCGTCACAATGGAGCGGCTGCCGGTCGCGGCGGTGACCGCGCTGCAGGAGCTCATCAAGGTCCCCGACCCAGACCCTAATGGTGAGGGTGATGGCCGGGACGGCGGCGGCGCGGGGATGCGCAGTTTCTTGCAGGAGCTGAAGGAGGACCCAGGGCCGCTGCAGTTGGAGACGCTGCTGGCCGAGATCGGCAAGCTGGAGCGGGTCAAGGCGATCGGCCTGCCGGAGACGCTGTTCGAGGGCACCTCGGAGAAGGTCGTGGAGGCCTGGCGAGCGCGGGCGATGAGGATGTACCCCTCCGACTTCGCGGCTGCCCCGCCGCGGGTGTGCATGACGCTGCTGGCGGCGCTGTGCTGGGTGCGCAAGACCGAGATGATCGACGGTCTGGTGGAGCTGCTGATCCAGCTCGTGCACAAGATCAGCGTGCGGGCCGAGAAGAAGGTCGAGAACGAGATCAGCACCGAGTTCCGGCGCGTGCACGGCAAGCACGGCATCTTGGCCCGACTGGCCCAGGCCGCGCTGGACCTGCCCGAGGAGCTCGTCCGCACGGCGATCTACCCGGTGGTCGGTGCTGACACGCTGACCGACATCGTGGCCGAGGCCAAGGCGAACGAGAAGGCATTCAACGCCCGGGTGCGGACCAAGCTGCGCGGTTCCTATTCGCGCCATTACCGGCGCGGGCTGCCCAAGCTGCTGCGCGCGCTGGTCTTTCGGTGCAACAACGCCGCCTTCCAGCCCGTGATGGACGCGCTGAAGCTGCTGGACCGCTACGACGGCTCCGAGGCCGTCTTCTACGACGGCGCCGAGTTGGTGCCGCTGGAGCATGTGGTGCCCGAAGACTGGCAGGAGGCCGTGGTCGACGAGCGCGGCCGCGTCGAACGGATCCCGTATGAGCTGTGCGTGCTGGTCGCACTACGCAAGGCGATCCGGCGGCGGGAGATCTGGGCCGAGGGCGCCAAGATCTGGCGCAACCCTGACGATGATCTGCCGGCCGACTTCGACGACAACCGCGACGTGCACTACGAGGCTCTGGTCAAACCTCGTGATCCGGCCGCCTTCATCGCCGACCTGCAGCGCCGCCACACCGCCGCCCTGGACCGGCTGAATACGGCGATGCGCAAGGGCACCGCGGGCGGGGTGAAGATCACCCGCAAGAAAGGCGAGCCGTGGATCAGCGTGCCGCCGATCGACAAGCAGGAGGAGCCGGCCAGTCTGAAGGCGCTCAAGCAGGAGATCTCCCACCGGTGGGGCGTGATCGACCTGCTGGACGTGCTCAAGGACGTCGCCCACGTCACCGGCTACACCGCCGCCTTCACCTCGGTCGCCTCGCGCACCATCACTGATCCGGCGGTGCTGCAAAGACGGCTGCTGCTGTGCCTGTACGGACTGGGGACGAACGTCGGGATCAAGCGGGTCGCCGACGGCGTGGCCGCGGCTGCGGTGCCCGGGACCAGATCGACAACGAGGCGGCGCTGCGCCGTACCCGCCGGCTGTTCATCAACCGTGACAACCTGCGCGAGGCGATCCGCACGCTGGTCAACGCCACCCTCGCCGTACGCGACGTCGGGCTATGGGGGCCGGGTACCTCGTGCGCGTCGGACTCGCGCAAGTTCGGCTCCTGGGCGGCCAACATCATGACGGAGTGGCATCAGCGCTACGGTGGGCCGGGGGTCATGGTGTACTGGCATGTCGAACGCAAGAGTGTGTGCATCTACAGTCAGGTGACGTCCACCACCGCCTCCGAGGTGGCCTCGATGATCGAGGGCCTGCTGCGGCACCTGACCGACGCGGAGATCGACCGCCAGTACACCGACACGCACGGCGCCTCGATCGTCGGGTTCGCCTTTTCGGAGCTGCTGGACTTCAACCTGCTGCCGCGGTTGAAGAACATCGGCTCGGCGAGGCTGTACCGGCCAGGGATCGGGGAGGATGAGGCGTGGCCGGCGCTGGAGGCGGTGCTGTCGCACAAGACGATCGACTGGGCTGTGATCGCCCGCCACTACGACCAGATGATCAAGCACGCGACCGCGCTCAGGCTACGCACCGCCGAGTCCCACCAGATGCTGCGCCGCTTCACCCGCGGCGGCCCCAAGCACCCCACCTACCAGGCCATCGAAGCTCGGCCGCGTCGTCAGAACCATCTTTATCTGCGACTATCTCGCCGATGGGGAGCTCAGACGGGAGATCAACGAGGGGTTGAACGTGGTGGAGAACTTCAACTCCGCCAGTAAGGACCTCTTCTACGGCAAGGCGGGTGACCTGACCGGTGACGACCGCGAACACGCCGAGGTCTCGGCGCTGGCGTTGCACCTGGTCGCCGCAGCGATCGCCTACCTGAACACGGTGATGATCCAGATCGTGCTGCGCGATCCGGCCTGGCAGCGGCGGCTCACTCCGGCCGACCGGCGGGGCCTGTCGGCCCTGTTCTGGACCCACCTGAACCTGTACGGGCGCTTCGAGCTCGACATGAACCGCCATCTGGAGTTGGAAGCTGCTGTCGCCCCTGCGCCGAAGTGACCAGCGCAGGAGGGCGCGCACGGACGCGTTCACCGCACGCCGGTGCGCGCTCCGGTCTTAAGTAGCTGGTCAACTCTGGGCCTGCCCGACGCCCTGTGCAGCCTCGGCCACCTCCTGCTCTGTGGCTGCGACGTGGCTGCGACCGCTGTCAGGCGGATCGCCCTTCCGGCTCTGCGGTGTCGGTGCTGGGCTCCTTGATCACGAGGGGCAGCAGTTCCCACGCGTCGACGGCGTAGCCGAGGCGCGCGCCCGGCGCGCTGCGGGCCTGTAGCCGCCATGGGCCGTCGCCGGTTGGGTAGCAGCGCAGGGTGAGCGCCTGGCCGGTGGTGGACAGGAAGATCTCGGCGATGGAGTGGTCGACGACCACGCGCAGGTCGACCGGCTCGCCGTTGGGGCAGGGCATCCGGTAGGCGCCGCCGCGGGCCCGCGAGTCCAGTGAAGCGCGGTCGCGGTCGACGACCAGTACGCCCGCCACCGGGTCGAGGCGGATGTCGAGGTACTCGGAGCCGTCTGCGGTGGTCAGCAGCCGCAGACCGGCTTCCCCGGTCGGCTCCAGTCGGGCCGTCAGGTCGAAGGCGCGGCCGACGCCGCCGAGGTCCACCGGCTCCGGGCCGTGGGCGGTACCCGTGGCGCGGACGGTGTGCTCGCCGCGCAGTGTGAGCAGTTCGGCGGCGGGCTGCTGGTGCAGCGTGCCGTCGTCGGTGAGTGTGATTTCGCGTGGGAGGGTAAGCAGTCCGGCCCATCCTGCTGCGGCGGCCCATGATGCGTCGCGGGCTTCCCAGGACCAGCCCCACAGCAGCCATCGGCCGCCCGGTGCGCGCAGCAGGGCGGGCGCGTAGCAGTCCGGGCCGTGGTCGAGGAGCACGGGTGGGCCGGCCTCGAAGACGTCGCCGTGTTCCTCGCCTACCAGGGCTGTGACGCACTGCGGGCCGTCGTGTTCGTTCCACGCGCTGATGATGAGGGCGCCGCGCCCGGAGCCCGCAGGGAGGTATTGAGGGCACTCCCAGCCCTCCCCGGTACGGGCCTGTGTCCCGGGGATGTCCTGCGACTCCCGAGCGCAGAACGGCCCTTGGTACGACCAGGTCTCCAGGTCGGGCGACTCATACAGCAGGGCCGCGGCGCGGCCGTCGGCGAGTGCGGCGCCGACCAGCATCCGCCAGCGCCCGCCGTCCTGCCAGACGTACGGGTCGCGGTACATGGTGCAGCCGTCGGGCGGCTGCGGGATGAGCAGGTCGCCGCGAGGGCGGAAGGTGCGGCCGCCGTCGTGGGACTCGGCGGTGGTGACCGGCTGGCTCCAGCGGTCGTGGCGGTAGGCGGAGTAGAAGGCGACCAGCCGTTCGCCGTCGGAGATGGCGTTGCCGGAGTAGCAGCCGTCGGCGTCCTCGCTGCCGGGGGTGGGGGTGAGGGCGATGGGCAGCGTCTCCCAGCTCAGCAGGTCGGGGCTGCGGTAGTGGCCCCAGTGCATGTTCGCGTGGTGGCTTCCGTGGGGGTTGTACTGGTAGCAGACGTGGTAGTGGCCGTCGTGGAAGACCAGCCCGTTGGGGTCGTTGATCCAATTACGGGGCGGGCGCAGGTGCGCGACAGGCCGGTAGGAGTCAAAGGGCGTGGGGGACACACACGTGCCTTTCCGAGTATCAGAACGTGTAGGGGAAGGGTCAGCGGAAGGAGCCGGCCACGATTCCCTCGACGAAGTAGCCGGGCGGCGATGAAGATCAGCACACTGAAACCAGGGCGATGATCACTCCGGCCAGCACGATGGAGAGCTATCCCGTTGGCTTGGTAGGCCTGGATGTGCTGGCTCGCCACTGGTGATGGCGGGCGTCTCCGGCAAACGGCTCAGCCCTTCAGACCGGTCAGAGCGATGCCTTCCAGGATCTTGCGCTGGAAGATGAGGAAGATGACGATCACTGGCATGACGGCCACGACCGCCCCGGCCATGACGAGCTGGGGTTGCCCCACGCGGCCGGATACCAGTGCCTGCAGCGCCAGCGGCAGGGTGTACTTCTCCTGGTCCGACAGGATCACCAGCGGCCAGAGCAGGTCGTTCCAGTGGTAGATGAAGCTCGTGATGGTGACCACGGCCAGTGCCGGGCGGGCCAGTGGGAGGGCGAGGGACCAGAAGATCTTGATGCGCGAAGCGCCGTCGAGCATCGCGGCTTCTTCGACTTCCTGCGGGATGGTCAAGAAGAATTGGCGCAGGAGGAAGATGTCGAAGGCCGAGATGACATTCGGCACGATGATGCCGGTGAGGCTGTCGCTCATGCCCAGTTCCTGAGTGATGAACACCTTGGGAATCAGGAGAGCGACGCCGGGAACCATCATGGTCGCCAGCAGCACCATGAACAGGGCGTTGCGGCCGGGAAACTCGATGCGGGCGAAGGCGTAGGCCGCGAGGGCGTCCAGGAGCAGCTTGGCCGGGACCAGGATCACGACCACGATGACGCTGTTGAGGAAGGCGGTGGCGAAGCCGCCGATGCCCAGCACCTGCAGATAGTTGTCGAGCGTGGGGGCCCAGGCGCCGGTGCGGGCGTCTGTGGGGAGCAGGGTGGGCGTCGGGGTGAACACGTCCTGGGGCTGCTTGAACGAGGTAGCGATCATCCAGACGAACGGCGCGAGCGCGGCGACGACCCCGGCGAACAGCACCGCGTAGGCCACCAGCCGCAGTGCCGTGGGGGCGACTCCTCGGCTACGGCGCCGGCGTGCCGGTGGGGCGGCTCTCCTGGATTTCGGAACGCGGCCTTTCGCCAGTGCGGTGTCAACGGACTGCATGCGGGATCACTCCTCGTACTGGCGTGGGAGGACGCGGAACTGCACCGCGGTGATCAAGAGGATGAAGGCGAACAGCAGGAAGGACATGGCGCTGGCCGCGCCCATCCCGCCGTTGCGGAACCCGGCGAGGTACAGGTGCAGCACATAGGTCAACCCGGCGCCCTCCGGGCCGATGTTGCTGCTGAACAACACGTAGACGATGCCGAAGACCTGGAGCGCGGCGATGATCCCGGTGACGGTGAGGAAGAAGGTCGTGGGCCGCAGCAGCGGAAGGGTGATGCTCCACAGCCGCTGGCCGGCGTTGGCGCCGTCGACCTCGGCGGCCTCGTAATAGCTTCGGGGAATGCCCTTCAGCCCGGCCAGGAAGATCAGCATCGCACTGCCGGACTGCCAGGCGGCGATCAAAGCCAGAGCGGGCACCACCGTGCCGGGTGTGCCCAGCCAGTCCGGGCCGTCGATCCCGAAGAACCCCAGGGCGGCATTGATCAGGCCGAACTGCGGGTCGTAGAGCCACTTCCAGATGGCGCCGACGGCTGCCTCAGCGGTGATCACGGGCAGGTAGAACGCGAGGCGGAAGAACGGCTGGCCGCGGCGGATGCCGTCGATCAGGTACGCCTGGACGAAGCCGGTCAGGAGCGAGGCCGGGACGGCGAGCAGGCCGTAGACGAGGGTGACCCGCACGGACTTCCAGAAGTCGGGATACAGGTCGCCGTTGAAGAGCACTTCCTGGTAGTTGACCAGGCCCACCCAGCGTGCCGGCGAGATCATGTCCCACTCCGTGAAGCTGAAGTACAGCGCCGCCGCGGCCGGCAGGAGCATGAACAACAGCGTGTGGAGCATCGCCGGTGTGATGAACATGTAGGCGGTGAGCGCGTCCTTGCCGCGTCGGGCACCCTGCCGGCTGCCCGGCGCGGTGACGCCGGAGCTGCGGGTTCCCATTACCAGGCCAGCAGCTTGCGCGCACGCTCGGCGGCGGTGTTCAGCGCCGTGGCCGGGGCAGCGCCGCCGTCGACGGCCTCCTCGATCGCCTTGGCCAGGTAATCGTCGTTGATCTGGATCCAGTCCTTCACCGACGGTCGCGCCTGTGCGGTCTTGAGCTGATCGAGCACCACCTTGAACTGTGGATCGCCGGCCAGTGTGGACTTGTTCGCGGCCTTGACGTTCGTGGGGAAGTTGCCGGTGATGTCGGCGAACGCCGCGTTGTGGGATTCGCTGGACAGGAACTGGAGCCACTTGAATGCGGCGTCCTTCTGATCCGAGGTGGAGAACACCACGCCGTTGTCACCGCCGATGTTGCTGGCCTCCTTGACCTTGCGCGGCATCGGCGCCACGTCGAACTCCAGCTGCGGGAACTGCTCGCGGATGCCCAGGATGTCCCACGGGCCGGAGAACATCATCGCGGCGAGGCCCTTCTGGAACGGAAGCTCGCTGTTGGTGATCTTCCGGGGCGAGGACTGGAGCAGCCGCCGCCACAGTGCCAGCGCCTCTTGTGCCGGCGGCTCGGTGAAGGTGACCTTCTTGTTCTTTTCATCCAGCATGGTGCCGCCGGCAGAGGCGACGAAGCCCGGGAACACCCAGGCGCCGAACCCGTCGCCCTTCGGCACCGCCACCCCGGCGATGTTGGGTTTCGCCTGGTGCACGCGCTCCGCGGTGGCGACCAGGTCGTCCCAGGTCTGCGGAGGGGTGTCGACCAGTTCCTTGTTGTAGAACAGCACCACGGTGGTCTGCTGCAGGGGGACTCCGTACAGCTTGCCGTTCACCTTGTTGGTGTTCAGCGCGCCTTCGTAGAAGTCTCCCTCGTTGACGGTGCCCGCCGGCACTTCCGCGAGCTGCCCGGAACCGGCGTAGCGGGCCATCTGCGGCTGGTCCAGGTACCCGGCGTCAGGGCCCTTCTTGCCCGCAAGCGCGGAGGCCAGCTTGGTGTTGTAGTCGTCCTTAGGCACCTGGACCAGTTTGATGTCGATGGCCGGATTGGCGGCCTCGAACTCCTTGACCAGCTGCTGGACCTTGGCGGCCTGTTGCGGTGTGGGCTGGTAGTACCAGAAGTCGACGGTGGTGCCTGCAGACACTGCGGACGATCCACAGGCGGCCAGGCTTGCGACCAGGCCAACGGCGGCCACCCCGGCCAGGCTCTTGCGATGCAGTGTCATGACTCCTCCTTGGAGCAGATGTGCGAAAAGGGAACGCGAGGAGGTAGGGGATGGGGGCATTTCGGCAGGACGATGTCCGCCGGGGTGGTCATCCGCCTTGGCGGCGGCGACCGTGCACGTGGCTCGGCTCCGGCAGGAGTGTTTCTCGCTAGGGTTTGCCCGTCGCGGAGGTCGAGCCCCGAACGACGAGAGTGGTCGCAATGGTCCGCGAGAGGGTCGGCGACGGCGATCCGCCCACGTGGTCCAGGAGCAGGCGGGCCGCGGCCTCGCCCATCTCACGTAGCGGCTGACGAACCGTGGTCAGCGCCGGATCCGTGTACGAGGCGACGTCGACGTCGTCGAACCCCACGACGGCGACATCGTCAGGAACGCGAAGGCCTGCCTCGCGCAGCGCGACGAGCGCCCCCGCGGCCAACAGATCGTTGTGCGCGAAGATGGCGTCGAACCTCGCGCCGCCCGCAAGCGCCCGCCGGACGGCGTCCCGGCCGTCGTCAAAGGTGAATTCACCAGGAACGACATGACTGTCGTCGATCGTGATTCCCGCTTCGGAGTAGGCGTCCAGAAAACCGGCCAGCCGCTCCTGGGTGCAGCCGAACTCCTCGGGACCGGACACGACCAGGGGCCGGCGTCGGCCGATGTCGAGCAGGTGTGCCGCCGCCTGCGCGCCCCCTGCCCGGTTCGTCGTGTCGACGTGGGGGAAGACCGGCCGGTGCCCGTGGTCATCGACCATCACCACAGGCAGGCCCGCCGCGTGCAACTCCGTGATGTATCCCAACGTCCCCGGAGGCACGATCACCAGCAGACCGTCGAAGGACTTGGCCGCTACCTGAACCCCCAGCTTCCGCAGCGACTCCTCGCCACGGTTGAACGTGAGGAGTCGAAGACCGAATCCCTCGTTCTCCAGGACGTCGACGACTCCCTGGATGACGGTGCCGATCCAAGGCCAGGTCAGCGACGGAACCAGCATGCCGATCAGTTGCGTGCGGCCACGGGCGAGCCCGACCGCGCCGGCGCTCGGCACGTATCCGAGTTCGGAGATCGCCTGGCGAACCCTCTGCACGGTGTCCTCGCTGAGTTCGCCCTTGTCGTTGAGCACCCGCGAAACGGTCGTCTTGCTGACGCCCGCTCGCGCGGCCACGTCGCCGATGGTGACCGGCATCTCACCTCCTCATATCTCGGCTCCCGGTTAGGAACCGCTCGACACGCCGTCAGTTCCCGAAACCGGTTCCGGAATCGATTTCGTCACCGGTTGCGGTATCGGTTCCGGAACCGGTTTCCGAGCTGTTTCGCGAAGTTAACCATGGTAAGTTCAGGGCGGTCAACAGCATGGCGATCAATCTGGCGCCATCACACCTT
Organism: Nonomuraea sp. NPDC050691; assembly: GCF_040654455.1. Taxonomy (NCBI): domain Bacteria; kingdom Bacillati; phylum Actinomycetota; class Actinomycetes; order Streptosporangiales; family Streptosporangiaceae; genus Nonomuraea; species Nonomuraea sp. NPDC050691. The sequence continues at coordinate 4,207 of NZ_JBFAIA010000012.1, read as the reverse complement.
CGTCCAAGGGAGGCGGCATTGCGGCAGTCTGTGGTGTATCTGGATGCTGACGCGCCCATGGAGGCCAGGGTCGAGGATCTGCTGGCCCGGATGACGCTGCCGGAGAAGGTCGGCCAGATGTTGCAGCTCGACGCCCGGCGGGATCTGACAGACGTGGTGTCGGCCAAGCTCGCCGGGTCGATCCTCCACGCATCTCCCACGCGGATGCTGGAGGCCGTCGAACTGGCTCGCCGGACACGGCTGGGCATCCCGCTGCTGACGGCCGAGGACTGCATCCACGGTCACTCGTTCTGGCCGGGTGCGACGATCTTCCCCACCCAGCTGGCCATGGCCTGTACGTGGGACCCCGCACAGCTCGAACGGGTCGCCCGTGCCACCGCAACGGAGGTCGCGTCGACGGGGATCCACTGGACGTTCTCGCCGGTGCTGTGCATCGCCCGAGACCTGCGCTGGGGGCGGATCAACGAGACGTTCGGCGAGGACCCCTTCCTGATCGGTGAGCTCGGCGCGGCGATGATCCGCGGTTACCAGGGCGCCGGCCTGGGGGACGCGACCGCCGTGCTGGCCGGCGCCAAGCACTTCGCCGGCTATTCGGAGACACAAGGCGGGCGCGACGCGAGCGAGGCGGACCTGAGCCCGCGCAAGCTACGGTCGTGGTTCCTGCCGCCCTTCCAACGCGCGGTCGAGGCCGGATGCCGGACTGTCATGCTCGGTTACCAGTCGATCGACGGTGTGCCGATCACCGCGAACCGATGGTTGATCAACGACGTGCTCAAGGAGGAGTGGGGCTTCACCGGGACGCTGGTGACCGACTGGGACAACGTCGGCCGGATGGTGTGGGAGCAGCGGGTCTGTGCCGACGACGCCGAGGCGGCAGCGCTCGCCATCCGCTCCGGCAACGATTTCGTGATGAACACGCCGGCGTTCTTCGACGCCGCGCAGGAGGCGGTCTCCCGTGGCCTGGTGGACGAGAAGGAGATCGACAACGCCGTACGGCGGATCCTGCGGCTCAAGTTCGAGCTGGGGCTCTTCGAGAACCCCCGTACCCCGGATCCCGAGCGCCAGGCGGCCGTCATCGGCTGCCGCGCACATGCCGACCTGAACCTCCAGACCGCCCGGCGTTCCCTGGTGCTGCTGCGCAACGACGGCGTCCTGCCACTCGACGGCGGACTGATCGGTGACGGCCAGGGCCGCGCGTCCGCACGGGGCGTCCGGCGGACCATCGCCGTCATCGGCCCCAACGCCGACGACCCGCAAGCGATGCTGGGCGACTGGGCAGGCGCTTCAGGGCAGGTCGACTGGATGCCCGAGGGACATCCGCGCGAGTTGGTGGAAACCGTTCTCGACGGCTTCCGCGCCCTCGTCCCGTCCGACTGGTCGGTGACGCATACGCGCGGCTGCGACATCGAGATTCTCATCCCGGATCCTGCGGGGCCGTTGCTCGACGATGGCCAGCCGAGGCCACCGATCTTCACCCCCGCGCCGGTCGACCAGGAGCTCCTCTCACAGGCCACCGCAGCCGCCCGAGCCGCCGACTACGCGGTGGTGGTGGTCGGCGACACGATCGCACTCACCGGCGAGGGACGCTCGACCGCCACGCTGGACCTCCAGGGCGCCCAGATCGCTCTGCTTGACGCGATCGCCGCCACCGGCACTCCCATGATCGTGGTGCTGGTCCAGTCCAAGCCGAGCACTCTGCCGGACTCCGCTCTGAACGCTGCGGCGCTCATCGAGGCGTTCAACCCCGGCATGCGTGGGGGCCGCGCCGTCGCCGAGCTGGTGCTCGGACTCATCGAGCCCAGCGGGCGGCTGCCGATCTCCTTCGCCCGGCACGCCGGGCAGCAACCGGTCTTCTACAACCAGGTCCGGGGCCAGCACGGCGACCGCTACGCGGACCTCACCCAAGAGCCCCTCTTCGCGTTCGGCGACGGACTGAGCTACACCACCGTGACCTACACCGACCTCACCGTGCGCAACCAGGAGGTGCCCGCCGACGGCACTGTCGAAGCGACAGTACGCCTCGCCAACACCGGCAGCCGCCCAGCCCTCGAAACCGTGCAGGTCTACGTCAGCGACCTCACGACGAGCGTCACCTGGGCCGATCAGGAGCTGAAGGCATTCACACAGGCCGAGATCGCTCCAGGGCAGACCATCGACGTCGACCTCCGCATCCCCGCGTCCCGATGCTCTCTGGTAACCGCCGACGGCCACCGAGTCATCGAACCCGGCGAATTCGAGCTCCGCGTGGGACCCAGCTCACGACGGACACATCACCTGACCGCGCGGTTCCACATACGCCACTGACCCCAAGGCCCCTGGCGGAAGGAACCGGCACGCGTGGACCTCAGTGACGAATACGTTACCTGCGGGCGGCAGCAAGCTCCTGTAACCGCTGTACTCGGCGACTGCTTTGCGCACGCGCCCCGAGACCCGGGTCGCCGACGCCAAGCTCGGCGTGCGCCAAGTTGAGATCCAGCGGTCAGCGCCAGGAGCTATCGACATCGGGGGCCGGCGACCAGGTGGCGGCGCAGCCACTCCAGCTCCTTGCGCGCCTCCGCATGCGGGCGCGGTGGGCGGCCTGGCGGCAGGGCTTGCCGCAGTAGTAACTAATAACCCGCTGGCCGGGTTCATGCTGGCCCGGGCGGCGGCAGGGCTGTCGGACGGGACGATCTCCTCCGACGTGGCGCATCTGGAGCAGGTGCGGACCTGGTTCGGCCGGCCGTTGTGGGAGATGGAACCGGTCGACACCGATACGTACTTCGGCAAGGTGCTGCGCTCCACCGCCAAGGGTGGCACCCGGTTCGCCGCTACACCCCGCGGACGGTGGTCGATCCGGTGGCGCTGCGCAACGAGATCGCGGCGTGCCGCCGGACCGGAACCGCCGGCGTTCGTGGTGAGCTGACCGAGGGGGCCGACTCGGTGGCCACGCGCATTGTCGACGGTAGCGGCTGGGTCGTCGCGGCGCTGTCGGTGGTGCTCCGGGCGGGCTCGGTCAAGCACCAGGCCGCACTGCCGTCGGTCCTGGCGAGTGGCCTGGACATCTCGCGGCAGCTTGGATGGCGACCCGGCATCCGGGTCCGCTAAGGGTGAGACCTTCCGTCGCCGGGAGCGTCACGGGGGCGTGCCGGTGGGCCGGGGCGCGCTGACTCCGGCCCACCGGCGGCCGAACCCTACGAGGCCGGGTAATCCGTGACGTACACCGGCGCGCCGACCTTGGTCGCGTCGGCTGCGTCGCCGACGCCGTTGACGACGTGGTCGATCGTTCCGGCGTTGAGGTTGACGGTCATGATGTGGTGCAGCTTGACGCCCGGGGTCTCCGGAACCTCGAAGCCGTTCTCGGTGTGGATCTGCGGGTTGTTCTGGTTGAAGACGTAGACGCCGCCGCCGTAGAGGCGGTGCGTCTTCACGCGGTCGCCGACTTTGTATCCGGCCCAGCCCTCGATGTCGCCGTTCATCCAGTCGGCCTGGGTCGGCGGGTCGTAGGGCAGCTCGTTCTGGTAGAGGATCGTGGTGCCGTCGTCGCCGTTCCAGATGGTGTTGTACTGCTGGAAGTGCTCGACGAACAGGCCGGTCGCGGTCACGTGGTCGCCGTTGATGACGGCGCCGTTGCGGCCGATGTTGGTCTTCCAGCGCTGGGTGTCGGTGAAGCCCTCGAGTCCGTGGTCGGCGCGCCACACCCAGGTGTGGTCGATGAGCACGTGGTCGCTGTTGACCTCGAGCGCGATGTCGGTCTTGCCGACGTGCGGTCCGCCGACCCGGAAGTACACGTCGGAGAGAGTCGTCGGGTTGTCCGCCGAGCTCCAGCGCGGCCCGTGCTTCTTGCCCACCCTGAGCAGGACCGGCGACTTCTCGAGGCCCGCGTCGATGGTAACGCCGGCGACGACGACCCCGGGGACGTCGGCGACGTCGAGCGGGGTCGAGCCGTGGACGGCGGTGAGTGTGGCGTGCCCGAGACCGAGAACGACCGTGTTCGGGCGCTTGATCTCGATGCTTCGCGCGATGTCGTACACGCCGGGGGTGAGCAGCAGGTGCTTGCCGCGCGCGAGCTGGTTGTTGATGACCTGCACCGGGTCCGACGGCTTCGCGACGAAGAAGTCGGTGATCGGCAGCGGGCGGCCCGGCGTCATGCCGTCGGCCCAGGAGATGCCGCGCGTGTCCTTGCGGGCGGCGGGCACGCGGACTTTGTATCTGCCGTGTGCGTCGGCGT